>DOTU01000237.1 GCA_003520965.1 Candidatus Zixiibacteriota bacterium | reverse complement strand
AACGCGGATTTTTGATGCTGCTTGACTCCGACGGTAAGCTTCAGTTTAAAACTGCTCATAATATCAAAAAGCAAGAATTGTCACAGAGTGATCTGAAAGTCTCCACAACCATCGCTGAGGGCGTGGTCAAGACCGGACGCTCGACATACACATCCGATGCCATGAATGATGATCGTTTCTCCGGCAAGCAGTCGGTACTGCAAATGAATATCAGATCGGCCATGTGCGTACCGTTAAAAATCAAAAACCAGATCATTGGCGTTGTTTATCTAGATAACTCTTCGAAAGCTAATATATTTTTACAATCGGATCTATACCTGTTCGAGCTTTTCGCCGACCAGGCCGCTCTCGCTATCCAGAACGCTCAACTTTACACTGAGCTTTACAATCTCCAGCGTTTTCAGGAAGCCATTCTTGATAAAACACCGGTGGCTATAATCGTGGTTGAGGATAATGGCCGGATGAGATCGCTAAACGCAACCGCGGCCCGGCTTTTCGAGAAAGCCTATGCTTTCAATCCCGATAGACCGCTATTAGGCGAAAATCTCCTGCGCCTTCTGCCCGATGAGGAGCGCGCATTCTGGCAGGAAAATATAAGTAAATCAGGTGAAAAGCCAACGGAGATCGAATCCCATAAACTCAAAGCCGGCGCACAAGATATTTTTATCCGGTTGCGCTTCTCGCCGTTCGCTCATCTGGAAGGCGATCTCAACGGCCGCATAATTGTAGCCGAGGATATTACCGAGAAGGTCATTCTCGAGCAGTACCTGATTATGTCTGAAAAAATGATTGCCAAAGGAGAAATGGCGGCGTCAATAGGCCATGAACTCAACAACTACCTGGCGACGATCTCGTCCAATGCCCAGCTCATCTCGGTCAATATCACCAACCAGCAGTATGAGAAGGTTCCGCCAAAGGTCGAAGCAATGGTCAGCAATATCGACAAGATGAAGCGTTTCACGGCCGGCCTTATGGATTTCTCCAATCTTGAAACCAAAAAAGTTGTTTGCGATATCCCGCGCCTGGTTGATGATGTAGTTTTCTTTATTAAGCCACAGCAGAAATTCAAAGGGATTAAAATAGAGCTTGATATGGCTCCGGATCTGCCTAAAACCGAGATCGATGTTGGCCAAATTCACCAGGTGCTTCTTAATCTTCTCATGAACGCTGCCGATGCTATCCGCGATAATGAGACAAAGGACGGCCGAATAGTTATTTCCTGCAGAAGCAAAGACGAAGGTTTGGAGATTACGGTAAGCGATAACGGCCCCGGTATCTCCGAAGAAGTGCTTCCCAGGATTTTCGAACCGTATATCACCACCAAGAAGACCGGGCATGGACTGGGTCTTTCCACAAGTTACAGGATAATTAGTAACCACAAAGGACGCCTGAGTGGGGATAATGGCCCCAATGGAGGCGCAGTATTTACAGTTGAGCTTCCGCTCCGCTGAAAAGATGAATGATCCCGCCTTGCTTGGGGGACATTACCGCCCGGCCGAGCTTTTGGGCCAGGGAGGCGTAGCCCATGTTGTTCTGGCAACCGATCTATTTTCTGGCCGTAAGGTAGCCCTGAAAATGGCGCTCGAGGGTAAACCCGAAGCCGCCGAAGCCATAAGATCAGAGTTCCGTTTCGCTATAACCCATCGCCACCCATCCCTGGTAAACCCTTTGGGACTAACAGGTGATGAGGCCCAGCCGATTATTATCATGCCCTATGCAGTTGGAATTTCCGAAGATGAAGTGAGATCGTTACTGCGCTCCTCAGTTAATCATCCTCAAGGCGCCTGGATTGATGATTTTATTATCGAGATTTTAGAATGTTCAGCTTTCATACATTTCTGCGGCTACCTATATAACGATTTCAAACCAGCGAATTTTATATGGAAGCAAGATCACGGCAATACAGAAAAAGCGCGGCCCCTTCTTTTGGATTTTAACCTGGTTTCAAGAATAGGGGAGACACTCTCCAAGCGCGGCACTATCGAATATGCCTCGCCTGAGGTTCTTTTGGGGAAAGAACCCACAACGGCATCCGACCTTTATTCCATCGGAGCCATGCTTTATGATCTTTTTACCGGCACCCCGCCTTTTATTTCTGATGATAACTCAATCCTGATTAAGCAAATTACCGAAGATGGTATGGCCGATCTATCCAACATTCCGGCACGTCTACGAGATGGTATTGCGGCCTTATTGTCCCGGGAACCGAATTCCCGTCCTCAGGACGCCAGAGCCGCCGCCGAAGCTTTCGGCCTTCGATCTCAATTTGACGAACTTGTCAAACTTCATGCGGGCTTTTACCTTTCCGCGGGCAAGCCGCCTTTTTCGAAAGAATTAAAGAAAGCATGCTCTGAATATCTGACAGGAAAATCCGAAAAAGCGCTTCTTTTTTTTGGGAACGGTTGCGGAACAAGCCCAAATGATTTTTTGGCGGCCGACCTTGCTCTCTCAGGATATAATGTAGAACGAATTGATGGTGAAGAAACGCCCCAGGCTATTTCGGCTACTTTCGAATACCTCCAGTCTCCGGGAAATCAGATAGATACTAAAAAGGCAGTCCTTATTATAGATGATATCACCAAACTTGATCATAGCGAACGCTGTCGGCTTCGAGCCCTGCTTCGACAGCCTGTAGCGTTGCCGGTAATTGCTTGCGGGAAACGCTGGATAAGCTGTGATTTGTCTTATCATATTTTCGATCCGATCTCAAATTACTCCAATTATGGCGCTACCCGTGAAGCTTTGTCGGCGTATCTCAAGAAGGATGCTGCCGTTCCAGAAAATTTATCTCGAGCCAGTGGCGGCGATCCCGAGCTAATATTCCTGCATCTTAGTTCAGCCATCAAGAAGGATACATACGATCTCCTGTCGCCAGAGAGCTCGCTTGATTTTCCGTTAGAATCAAGTCCGGAGCTTGAGGCCGCGATAGAACGGATGCTCTTTCCGTTGGACTTATCCAAACAGGAAATGTTTGCTTTTATGGCTGCCTGGGGAATCGAAATCCCCCTTATCCTCTTAACAGATTTTTCGACCGAACAGAAAAATTTTGTTGATATCCTTCTGGCCAGCGGGCACCTGCGGCGAGGCAAAGATTCGATCTTCTTTCCGTCAGAGGATGTACGCAATTATGTCTATTGCAGGGCAAAGAATGAGGATAGGCAGCGTTATCACCATTATTGGGCGGAGGCGGCGGAACAATATCTTCCTCAAGGTGATGATTCCATAGAAATGGCCGCATTCCATTGGGGAAATTCGGGTAATCTCAGAAAAGGATACAATACCAATCTTGCCGTTGCAACAAACCTATTCAAGAAAGGCGAGCTTGGTCGGGCCAACGTTTTCGCCGAAACACTTGTTTCCATATCCCGCAACGGGGGCGGCACCCTTCCTGCGGCTCTGATGATAAGTGCGGATATTCTGAAGCAAGCCGGCGATTACCCGGAAGCCCGACGACGATACCTTGAGTTGCTCCGTTGCTTAGCAAAGGGATCGGATCAGAACATTCGAGCGGAAGCTTACAAAGATATGGGAGACCTGTATCGTTCAACCAAAAAACCAGAACGTGCTTTATATTATACTCGCAAAGCGCTTAACCATTTTGAAAAACTTGGTCTCGAACAAGGAGTCGCTAACTGCCACAATAACATCGGATTGATTTTCTGGGTTAACCAGGAATACCATAAAGCATTAGAATCATTTGATTTAGCTCTAAAAGCAAATGAGCAATTGGGGAATTTTCAGGAGCAAGCTAAGATCGAATCGAATATTGGCATTATTAAAGAAATTATGGGAAAAACTGGCGAAGTCGCCGGTTATTTTGAAAAGGCCTATGCGGATGCTCAAAAGGCGGCCGATTTCTGGCTGGAAGCGCTCATCGCCAACAACTTAGGATATTACTATATCCGCCATGATGAGCTTGATAAGGCTCGTTTCTATCTTCAAAAGGCGTTGGAAATTTCCGAAAAAATCAGTTACACCGAAAGCACAATCAATGCCCTTTCTAATCTCGGTTTATGTGATCTGAAAAGCGGTGATCTTTTTAACTCCATAGACTATTGCCAGAGGGCAATGCAGATGGCAAAGGCCATTGGTAATAAGCACTTATCATTTGATGCTCAGCTTTTTCTTTCAGAGATCGGGATTCTCATGGGCAATTTCTCATTAGCCGATAGCGTATTAAGCTCACTCGAAAAAGATCAGATATATATAGATAATCTGGTTTTCGCCAGGCAGGTCGATGTATTGCGATCCAGGTGGCAATTCTCTATAGGTAATGTAGAAATAGCACAGCGCCTGGCGACCGAAACTTTCGGGTATGCAAGAACCGTGGGAGATTCTCGCTTACAGCTTGAAGCTCAATTGGCTTTAATGGCTACCTCAATGGGGGATGGGAATTCCATCGACCATCTCAGAGATCTGGCAAGCGAGGCTTCTAAACTGGGGCACAATGACTTAGCCGACATTGCGGCATTACTCTTAGCCAGGCAATATCTGGCTCTTAAAAATATTGAAAGTGCGGAAATATGGCTTGAGCGTGCGCTTTCCAAGCCGAATCAAGGCAGGCGAATCCGCTTGGAGGGCCGGTTAATTCTTGGTCGAGCGAAAAAAGCGCAAAAGAAATATGATGAGGCTATTGATATTCTAACCCAGATTGAGATTGAAGCGGCAGGAAATGGTTTTTTGCCAGATGCCCTGGAAGCGACCATGAGCTTAACTGAAGTATATCATCACTGCGGCAAGATATCTCGAGCCAAAGAAATATTAAAACGAGCCGATAGTTATGCTCAGAAGATATCCTCGTCACTGCCCAATTGTGCAGCTCAAGGCTTATGGAGTAACCGTCCAACGATGATTGAGCTTCAAACCCTGAGAGAGCAATTGGTTGAAGCTACCCGGGCGTGAGCGATAAGTTTATGCATACCACAGAGCTAGTAGTGTAACTAAGAGAGGAATCGCCAATAAAAAAGCCCCGTTTGGAGCGGGGCTAACCAGTTTGGTTAAGAGGTAGTGGCTCAGGAACCAGCACCGATGAATCCGGCTGGGGCGATCCTCTCTTCTAGTTCTTCGATTTCGAACATGCAACCTCCTTCCGCGGAGTTTGAACGTTTATGATATTAATGAAGCCCCTTTTTCGTACAAATAAAATTTAACGCCTTAAATCCAAACTCGAAGTTCAAACTAACTGTTCAAAAAGAATACAATATTATTCGATTTGTCAAGTTAATTTTTATATTTAACGAGCCGGCCCGAAAATTTCTACTTTCGCCCAAAAAAGTTCTTGACATATAGTTGAACAGGGGTATATTCCAACTGCCTAAAGTAGCTCCGTTGAACTTCGTAAGTTGTGTGCTTCTTACATGAAGGCAACTTTTTTTGGAGACAGACCATTTGACATGAGGAAAATTCCTGCATCAGGTTTGCATTGTAAGGCCGTAAAGGCGGCCGGTGCTGGCTTGATTTAGTCATCTTTGTTCTGGCAAAATCGAAAGTTGGGATACTGGTTTTTGCTACGTTGGATTACTTCAGAAAAGCTTGGGGAGCTTGTGTTTAACCACCTTTTAACGGTAAAAGTTGAATCTATTTTTAGCATCAGTTTTTATCGTTTCATAGAAAATATTGGTTGCGGCAAGCAATTTGCGCTGGTTGGCTTTAATAATTAGGAGGAAGTTTAGTGCCACAAAGCTACAACGCGGTAAATGCGACGTTAGATTTGAAGACACCTAAACTGGAGGGCCTCGTGGCTAACTTGAAACACGCCCGGATTTTTTTAGCAGCAGTAGTTTTAACACTTTTGGGAGTGCCCATCGCTCAAGGCACATGTGTTTGTTCCCAACCCGTCACGCTCTCAATAGGGAGCACAACCATAGCGCCATGCGCCTCGCAGCGTTTAAGTATCCCGGTTTACATGAATAATACTTGCCCGGTTGGCGGGTTTGAGATCCATATTGCAACCTCCGATCCCAGCTGGCTGGCTTTTACCCCAGGCGATACTTTGGCCGCCGATAGGGTCGGCAGCAGAATTACTGATTGGGAGTTTTTTGTAGCCAGCGTTTACAGCAGTAACCCGGGGCAGATTATAATCGCGGGAATTGCCGATATGCCGGGCGGTGCCGAGGGCGTACAATTGCCTCCGGGCGATGGCCTTCTTTTCACTATACATATTAACTATGCCAACCGCAATGTCTGCGATTCAAGTCAAGTGCTCAATTTTGCCTTAGCCCGCGTCTCAGATACCACCGGGAATTGTCTTTTTGAAACAGAAACGGTCACGGACTCCCTTCATGTTCTTCCCGGAAATTGCTATAATAATCCCCGCGGTGATGCCAATTGCAGCGGAACGTTGACCGGCCTTGATGTAGTCTATCTTGTGGCCTACTTTAAGGGTTCTCCGAATGGGTTCTGTTGTGTCTGTTCCGGTGACGCTAACAGCAGCGGGTCCGTCAATGGGGTAGATGTGACCTACCTGGTTGGTTTTTTTAAGGGCCAAAGGCCGCATCCAGCACCGTGTCGTTAGGAAAATTTGATTTTTGATATTTTTGACAATACCTGATTTCCTTGAAGGAGGTGAGACAACAAGAGAGAAGAAACAGCTTCAAAGAGGGGTTGTAACTGATTGCTGTGGAAAGGGATTTCCGCAACTGGCAATCATCGAAAAGTGTTAAAAGTTAAACGCCCATGCAATGTTTTAAGGAGTAAATTATGAAAAAATTGTTGCTGTTAGCATTGGCAGCATGCATTCCCTTCGGCATCGCTATGGCCCAGGATCCTGCCAATTTCCATGCAGTTTATGGAAATACAGATGGTTCCCCCATATCGGTTGGTCTTGATCGGGATGTCGATATTCCGATTTGGATGTCCACGGACCCTACTCCAGGGAATCCGGATACTGTCAGCTCCATGCACATGGCCTTAATGAGCGATGATCTTATTATCACTGGCCGCCTCGGTGGCGCTTTCGTCCCAGCCATTGCTGGCCATTGGGATGATATCTCCTTCCTGGCTGTTGACGATCATACTACAGATCCAGCAGTTCCAGTCGGCTTCCATAGCCAGTCGATTTTTGGTGTCGCTTATCTTACCGACCCACCTGACGCAGCTTATTGGATTTACACTCTCGGCGCCTGGTATCAATTAGGCACCTATAAAGTACACACCGCTAATGATCCTGCTTTGATCGGCACCACTCCATGCCCGTTCAGCCAAGGTCACAACACCGCTAACGGTTCTCCTTGGTGGGGTATGGCGGACGGCGTCCGTTCAGTAGCTCCGACCACATCCTATGGCTGCCTCTACTTCTCTCCGAATGCAGCACCGACATGGGTCACTCTTGACCATACCGTTGATGTGTATGGTGGAGTTCCCTTCTCATTTACAGTTGCAGGCGCTGATGCTGATCTCGCCAACACCCTGACCATCACTGGCCCCGGTGGCATTGTTGCTATCGGCACAGGCGGAACAGTTACCGGCACTTATACTGGTACCGTTGCTGCTTCTACCGATCTCGTATTCACCCTTTTCGACGGAACAGACTATGCCGCAACATCATTAACAATTCATGTTAATGTTCTTGCCGTAGGCGGCCTTATCATCGGCAACCCGGATGGTTCCTGCATTTATGGATACCCCGGTGGCGATGTATGGGTTCGTATATTCTACAATACCGACATTTATTGCGGCGGTTTTGATCTTATCACCGGAACCGATCCGACTGCTCTGACCCTGACCGACTTCTACTATACTGGCCGCGTTAATGACGGCGACGAATTCAATCAGCATATCGTTGCTCCATATGGCGTACCCGGCACCGACAAGTGGGTGTGGATTGCCAATATGAATGACGGCGTTTACACGCCTCCAGCTCCTCCGACACTCGAACCGATTCTCTGGCTCAAATATCATATTTCCCCATCGATTGGCATTGGAGCATTGGTTAACCTGTTCTTCGTTACCACTGGTCCCGATTCCTACACCTACAATACGACTTCTGACTCAACCGGTTATGATTTCATTCATCCTCCGCTGGCATTCGGCGGCGTAGGCTGTGTCAATGTGATCAGCCCCAACTATTTCAAGGGTGACCCGAACATGAACGGCATTTATTATGAAATCGCCGATGACGTTTTGGTTGCTCGCCGTCTGATCCATGGCGTAAGCGATACCTGGATTTGGACAATCAACCTCCCAGTCCAGGAAGCGGCTGCCGACTTAAACAATAACGGCTTTGCCGATATTGCTGACTTGGTTCGCTTCATCAACATCACCGTTGGCGCAGTTCCGATGCCCCCGCATCCGAAGACCGATGCAAACGCGGTTGATGCCTATGTCTCCTTCAAGGACGGCAACGTGGCTATCAATTCAGCGGTTGAAGTTGGTGGCGCTTTGGTGAGAATTGCTCATACCGGCGAAATCGGCGTTCCAGTCGTTGCCAATGGTATGGACATGCTTTATGAAGATGCTAATGGCGTCCTCTCAGTAGTAGTCTTCTCGAAGACTGCCCAGAGAATCCCAGCCGGAACCCAGACCCTCTTTACCGTCGAAGGTAATGGTACGGTCTCCGAGGCTTCAGCTGCCGATGCCAATGGCGAGCTTCTTATTAGCCGCGTTGGAGCTCCAGTTCCGACCGATTTCGTAGTTAGCAATAACTACCCGAACCCGTTCAACGCCCAGACCCGTATCAACTTCGCCCTGCCGACAGCGTCAGATGTTACCATTAACATCTACTCTATCACCGGCCAGGTAGTTGAGACTCTTAAGGGTTCTTACGAAGCCGGCAACCAGTCAGTAATCTGGGATGCCTCGAATGTGGCTTCCGGCGTGTACTTTGCAAAGGTCTCCACTGGTTCCAACAGCCAGACTCTCAAGATGACCTTGCTGAAGTAATTCGGCGGTTCATTCCAAGTAGTAATGGATAAGAGAGGGATTATTTCCCTCTCTTATCCAAAATAAAGCGAAAACACTTAGGGGAAGGAGAGGGGGTAACCAAGGGTTATTGTAAAAGATTAGTTAAATTGAGCAGGAGTAATAAGTGAGTAGTTGTATTTGTTTTATATTCACGATTTGTTATGTAAACCTTGTCTTCATTTCTCAGCTAAATACAAGCACCTATTTTTCGGAAATAATGATGAGCCATAAGGCTTTGTACTACTTTAAGGCGCTGTCAATAGAAAGCTTATGGCCTGAATGGCATCCCATTTGCGTAATTATAAATAATAACCTGCCCCATACAGAGCAGGCGTATCGTAATAATATAGTTCAGGTATCGATGTGAGACAGGCTTGTTTTTTATCTGCCTCATTGAATATTAACGGATGCCCTTTGAGACAAACGACCCAACGGCGGCTTAACGACGGGCAATTTGATGCCGATAACCATAACATGATTGCCATCTTACATATTTTAAATGCAAGGGTATGGCGTGTTTGTTGTTAGGTGGTATCAAATTGTAGTTTATGAGGCGCTCGAAGCACAATTGCGGCCGGTGACGCAAAATAATGTTAATTAGCAGATTCTCGAGGAGGGAATAAATTGCTTAGAATGCTATTTGTGGTACCGTTACTAATACTTGCAATTTATGTCGGATGTTGGGGGCAGTATTATTCGGAGTCAGATACGCTAAGTATAATTCCGGCCGACGGCGTGGCGGGCGATACCATTTCGATCACTTTTTCCCTGGTAAACACATTTAATGTTGGGGGATTTCAAATCAGGATGACTTTCGATAACTCAACCTTCGGCCCCATAGCGATGCATTTAGCCAGCCGTTCATCGCATTATAACCTTTTTGGCGCCGACTTCAATACGCCAGGTGTGGCTATTTTATATGCGACATCCTGGAACCCGTTGAGCACACCAATTGTTCCAGGGAGCGGCGCTATCGCCAGCCTGGATTTTGTTATTCTAAATGATGCGCAACCGGGATCGTTTAATTTCAATTTCGAAGACTCCGATTCTCTGTCGCACCAAAATTCTCTGTCAAACTGCGTTGGGGATTCGTTGGTAATTCCAATTTTAATATCAAGCCAGGTCGAAATTTATCCGAGTTCCGGCATCAACGAAAGGTCGCCCATTCCTCGAAATAGTGAGTTGTCTCAAAATTACCCCAATCCATTTAATGGCACCACGAGAATATCGTTCACGCTGGAAAAAACGGAGATGATTGAATTGAAAGTATACAATCCCTTGGGACAGATGGTTGCTACCCTTTATTCGGGTTCGGCGCCCTCGGGCGAGACCACGGTATACTGGAATAGCCAGGCGGCCGGACGAGACGTTTCATCAGGATTGTACTTTTATAGGATATATGGTTCGCAGAGTGGGGCGATAACCAAAACGATGACACTTTTAAAGTAACGAGGCCGATATGAGTAAAGGGCTGATATTACCGCTACTAATAATAGGTTTGCTCCTCGGGGCATCTGTAACTGTTTTCGCGCAGGATATTCCTCTCTTAACAGACACCATGAAGGTGGTTGATAATCATGGGCGTCCGGGCGATACCGTCCAGGTGGGGCTATACTTTGCCAATTCCATGAAGGTAGGCGGATACAGCGGCAGGGTAATATTTAATCCCAATGTGATGCAGATAATCAGTGTCACAGGCATTCCGCCGCGCGGTGATGCACTGGAATTTACATCAGGTGAAGTTCGCGATGACAGCGTTCTTATAATACTCGCATATACATTTGTGGCGGGCCGCGGAATAATCATTGGAAATGGCGTTGTAGCTAATATCAAGGTTAGGGTTAAACCCAGCGCCCCAACAGGGAGCACATTATTGCGATTCGAAGATGCAGCTGGAGCGGTCAACGCCTGGGCCGATACAACAGCAGGTTTTGCGCTTTATTATCCTCGCCTGGTAAACGGCACATTTACGGTGACCGGGGGAAGCGGCAACCTGGCGCCGGTAATAGGCAATATTGGTCCGCAGGAAGTCAGAGAGGGGCAGACCCTGCAATTTTCAGTAAGCGCCTATGATTACGATGGCGATAACCTCACGCTAACCGCGCAAAATTTGCCTCCAAATTCAACATTTCCTACTGCCCAGGGCGATTCAACGGCCACAGGCTTATTTACCTTTACGCCCAATTTTGAACAGGGACCGGATACCATCTTCGTAATCTTCCATGCTACCGATGATCATAATAATGTAACTACGCTTACTGTGCAGATAATCATATTGGACCAACCGAATGATTTCCTTTCGGTGGATTCAAGGCAGGGAGGAGTCCCCGGGGCTTTGGGGCGCGATATTAATGTCGATCTACTTAATTCGCGCAATATCTACGGTATTCAATTCGATTATTATTATGACCATCAGCAGATCGATATTGTGGATGTTGTTCCCACAGACCGATGTCTGGGTTTGGGATTCTGGTACAACGAGCCAGATCCAGGTAAAATTATCGTACTTATTTTCTCGCCGGGCCTGGATCCTATTCCGGTTGGCGATGGCACCATAGTTCGTTTCGTTGCCAATGTGAATACTACTGCATTGTTCGGGCCCACAGCAGTGGTGCTTGATTCCGCAATTGAGGTAATTGACAGCATAGGCACATCCGCCCAGTTGAAAACCAATGATGGATACTTTACCGTGGATCGCTTCGGTGACGCCAACCTCGATGGTCTAATCAGTGTCGGGGATTGCGTAAGAATTGTTTCTTTCATTATTGGAAGATATAATCTTAATGTCCGGGAATTTGACGCAGCCGATATGAACCGCGATGGTCGGGTTAATGTCAGCGATCTGCAGAACTCCATAGACTGGATTCTGCAAATACCAACCAGGCTATCACCCCTTTCACCGATTCCTTTGGTTGCGGTTGAGCTTAAAAGAGATGGGAATTCATCTGGAGATATCATCTCGATTCCCCTTTGGGCTGATATCGGTACCGAGGCCGCGGCGCTCCAATATCAACTTGATTATAACACCGAGCGGCTGGAGCCAATCGATGTTGTTCCGGGAAATATGGTGCAGGGCCTGCGCTTTGATAAGAGTACCGCCAACGGCAAAGCCAAAGGCGTGTTCTACGATATGAGCGGTTCGACTTTTGGTCCCGCTTCAGGCGAACTGGTTACCTTCAATTTTAGATTGAAAACCGGGCAATTCAGCCCGAGCGATATTAATTTAAGCGAGTTCCTTATAGTGGATCGCGCTTCAGCCCTCATTTCATCAGAGATCAAAGGGCAGCTTCCAAGTGGTTACAATCTCAACCAAAACTATCCCAATCCGTTTAATTCCAGCACCATGATCAGTTTCGATTTGCCCGAGGATGGCCAGGTTGATCTTTCGGTATATGATCTCTTGGGACGAAAAGTAATTACCTTGTTAAACGAATCCCTGGCCGCCGGCAATCACAGCGTTACCTGGGATGGACGTTCTCAGGATGGTGAAAACATGGCTACGGGCGTGTTCTTCTATCGCCTGCAAGCTAAAGATTACGACGATACCAAAAGGATGCTTCTGGTAAAGTAAGCTTTATTTGATGCATTCTTATTTAGATTTATTGTTTTTGTAATGAGTTGAATAATAGAGAAAATGAGGTAGGTAAATGAGGCGCTTGACAATACTCGCGGTGATGCTCGGCGGATTGTTGTTGTCTGCTCAAATTTCCTTAGCGCAAACCAGCTCTCCGATCCTTGCGCCGATTGGGGCTCAGTTTGTAAACGAAGGGGCTCGGCTGGATATCAGGGTGACCGCCAGCGATCCCGATGTGGGTGATGTCATCACCCTTTTTGCGGAATCGCTTCCGGCTAATGCTGTCTTCCAGGATTCGACAAACGGAGTCGGCGGCCTGACCTTTTTGCCTGATTATACTCAGGCCGGTATATTTCAGGTTAGAATAATTGCCGCAGATCAGGGCGGTCTCGCCGACACTGAACTGGTTGATATTACCGTAACTAACATCGATAGGGCCCCGGTCATTGCCGCCATTTCCCCGCAGAGCGTAGACGAGGGTGGCCAATTAATTGTTAGGGTAACTTCATCTGATCCCGATGGTGATGCAATCACGCTCGCCGCCCAACAGCTTCCGGCAAACTCCTCATTCCACGACTCAACGGGAGGCGTTGGTGGATTCTTATTTGATCCGAATTTTTCGCAGGCTGGTCCTTATCAGGTTAGAATTATTGCCCAATCAAATGCTCTTGTTGACACGGAATTTATTTCAATAACCGTGACCAACATAGATAGAAAACCTGTGTTGGCTACCATTACTCCGCAGACAGTCGCGGAGGGTGGACATCTGGGAGTACGGGCAACAGCGACCGATCCTGATGGCGATCCAATTACTCTTATTGCTCAGCAACTACCAGCAAACGCCTCTTTTCAAGATTCGACAGGTGGTGTTGGCGGACTATTATTTGATCCCAATTTTACACAAGCCGGAGGTTATTCGGTTAGGCTAATCGCCAGTTCTCTTTCTTTATCCGATACCCAGCTTGTCTCGATTACTGTTACCAATATTGATAGAAAACCGGTTCTGGCCGTTATTACTCCGCAAACAGTCGCGGAGGGTGGACATCTGGGAGTACGGGCAACAGCGACCGATCCTGATGGCGATCCAATTACTCTTATTGCTCAGCAACTACCAGCAAACGCCTCTTTTCAAGATTCAACAGGTGGTGTTAGCGGACTTATATTCGATCCCAATTATACTCAGGCAGGTGGTTATTCGGTAAGATTAATTGCCAGTTCAAATTCCCTGGCCGATACTCAGCTTGTTAGTATTACCGTTACCAATGTCGATAGAGCTCCCGTATTAGCTACAATCGGTCCCAGGAGCGTAGCTGAGGGTGGCCATCTGCAAATAAGGGTAACAGCTACAGATCCTGATGGTGACGCTGTTACTCTGCTTACCGAGCAGATTCCGGCAAACGCTTCGTTCCACGACTCCACTGGGGGCGTGGGAGGCTTTATCTTCAATCCCGATTATACTCAGGCTGGAAGTTACCCGGTTAGATTTATCGCCAGTTCGGCTGGGTTAACAGATACTGAATTGGTAACCATCACAGTAAATGACCTTGACCGCCCGCCGGTCATTACACCCGTTTCGTCGCAAACTATTCCGGAAGGCGGGCACCTGGCGTTAAGAATTACGGCCTCAGACCCCGATGC
Source organism: Candidatus Zixiibacteriota bacterium (assembly GCA_003520965.1). Taxonomy (GTDB): domain Bacteria; phylum Zixibacteria; class MSB-5A5; order UBA10806; family UBA10806; genus UBA10806. The sequence continues at coordinate 3,636 of DOTU01000237.1, read as the reverse complement.
CGGAAATATTATTACTCTTTTAGCCCAGAACCTTCCGACTAATGCCACGTTCCATGACTCTACGGGGGGTATTGGTGGATTAATATTTGATCCCAACTATACTCAAGCCGCGTCCTATGTAATCAGGATTATCGCCAATTCGAATGCACTATCTGATACTGAGCTCGTATTCGTCACTGTCACCAATACCGACCGCAAGCCGATTCTCTCACCTATCAGCGCTCAGAACCTATCTGAGGGTGGGCATTTGGCTTTAAGAGTAACTGCGTCTGATCCCGACGGTGATCTCATTACTCTTCTTGCCCAGCAGCTTCCAGCCAACTCCTCGTTCCATGATTCTACTGGAGGAGCAGGGGGATTTTTATTTGATCCAGACTATTCGCAGGCCGGAAGTTATCAGGTTAGATTTATTGCCAACTCTAACTTGCTGGCCGATACCCAGCTTGTATCGATTATTGTCAATAACGTTGATCGGCCCCCGGCCATTACTCCGATAACCGCCCAAAACGTACCCGAAGCGGGACTTTTAGCAGTCAGAGTGGCCTCAACAGACCCCGACGGAGATCCGATAACTCTTATTGCCGAAAATCTACCGGCCAACGCCTCGTTCCATGATTCTACCGGAGGATTTGGTGGCTTGATATTCAATCCTGACTATACTCAAGCCGGACCATATCAGGTGCGGATCATAGCGACTTCAAATGCATTAGCCGACACAGAACTTGTTAATATCACCGTTACTAATGTTGATAGAGCACCGATATTTGTTGATCTTGGACCTCAAAGCGTTTCTGAGGGACAAACCCTGACTGTCAACATGTCATCATCCGATCCCGATAATGATCCGATTACACTTACCAGCGGTACTCTTCCGGCGCACGCGACCTTCACCGATCTCGGCGGAGGAGCCGGCCGTCTTATCTTCAATCCTGATTTGACTCAGGAAGGTCTATACAACCTTTCTTTCTATGCCACCTCAAATTCGCCAGCCCTGAGAGATACGTTACTACTAAGCGTTGATGTGTTGCATACCAATGCGGCGCCGGTTCTCGCGCCAATTGGGCCGAAAACTGTAAATGAAAATCAGCGCCTTAGCTTTAATATTGCAGCCTCGGATTTGGACGGCCAAATCCCAATCCTTACAGCGCTAAATCTTCCGCCCCACGCCGTATTCACGGATAGCCTCAACGGCCGCGGGCACTTCGTTTTTGATCCAGACTTTTTCCAATCCGGACTATACACTGTGCTATTCATTGCCGGTGATGGGGCACTTTCCGATTCGGAATATGTCGATATCACGGTTGTCAATGTTAACCGCGCTCCGGTTTTGAACCCAATAGGCAATCGCTCTGTAATCGAGGGCAATATCATAAGTTTCCGGATTACCTCAAGCGATCTCGATTTGCAGATACCAACTCTGATAGCCCAAAATCTGCCAATCAACGCCAGCTTGGTTGACTCAGCTAACGGCTCAGGTTTATTCCGGTTTGCTCCCGGATACACTCAATCCGGCAATTATGATATAAGGTTTATTGCCTCTGACGGCTCTCTATCTGACTCAGAACTGGTTAGAATTACGGTTCTTGAGGCAGGCAATCAGCCACCCGCAATCGATTCAATCGCTCCTCAGACTCTGCATGAGGGTGAGCATCTTATCCTGGGTATCATAGCACGCGATCCCGATAGCACTATATCTGCGTTGCAGGCTTTCAATCTACCGCAAAACTCCGCATTCGCCGATAGCGGTAATGGCCGAGGATCGTTTACTTTTAATCCCGGATTTTTGCAGGCAGGCAGCTACTCAGTGCTCTTCAGAGCTTTCGATGGACAATATTACGACTCACTCTGGGTGCCGATAACGGTACTAAATGCTCCGCTGATGCCGGTTCTAAATCCGATTGGACCTAAGGTTGTCACCGAAGCGGCAACGTTGCAGTTTGTAGTGACATCAAGCGATCCTGACGGTTCTATTCCGCAAGTTTCCGCCAGTCCGCTACCACTTCATGCCACATTTGCCGATTCGCTAAATGGCCACGGCCTGTTCCGGTTTACTTCGGATTATACCCAAAGCGGGTCTTATACTATTCTCTTTATAGCTTCGATCGGTTCATTGGCTGATTCCGAATATGTTCAAGTCACGGTAAATGATGCCGGTAATCAGCCGCCGGTATTGTCATCGATTGGGCCAAAATCAGTTTACGAAAACGATAGCCTTTTATTTTCTATCAGCGCTATCGATCCGGATGGGAACGATCCAATTCTAACAGCGATAAGCCTTCCGCAAAACGCGTCATTTATCGATAATGGCAATGGCACCGGAGGGTTTACATTCTATCCCAATTATATCCAATCCGGTATTTATCAGGTGCTTTTTATCGCCACCGATGGCGCTCTGGCCGATTCCGAGACGGTGCCAGTCACGGTCTTGAATGTCAACCGCACACCGGTATTGGTTGATATCGGGCCTCAATCGGTTAGCGAGGGCGGCCTGCTGGAGTTTGCCGTTAGATCATATGATCTCGATGGTACAATCCCGATGCTTTCCGCAAGTCCTCTTCCGCTAAACGCTACATTTGAGGATTCTACGACCGGCGCCGGCCTGTTCCATTTCCAACCCGATTATTCTCAAGCTGGAGATTATTATATTCTTTTCTCTGCCTATGACGGCTCCTCGATTGACTCCGAAAGGGTTCATATAACAGTACTAAGCAACAACCAGCCGCCGATATTCCAGCCGTTGGCTAACCAGTTCGTTAATGAGGGTGGTACTCTTGCGTTTTCGGTAATAGCCAGCGATCCCGATGGTCAAAGTCTCGTACTGACAACCAGTAGTCTACCGTTAAACGCATCATTTACTGATAACCACAACGGAACCGGGGCATTTTATTTCCAACCTGATTTTACGCAATCGGGAGTAAGAATTGTTGATTTCTTCGCGAGCGATGGACAAAGCAGTGACACCTTAAGTATTGAAATTACCATATTTGAGGCCGGTAACCAACGGCCGATACTGGCCTTTATTGGTCCGCAAACAACCAATGAGGGGCAAACACTTCAGTTGCATATTACCTCAACCGATCCCGATGGCAATGAGCCGATGATGGGCGCATCGCACCTGCCGCTCAACGCATACTTTGAAGATCTTGGCAATGGAACGGCGATTTTCACATTTACGCCAGACTTTGATCAAGCCGGAGTCGATACGGTCCTGTTCTATGCCACTGACGGAATGATGGCCGATTCCGAACGAGTACTCATCACGGTCGTCAATGTTAATCGACCGCCGATCCTTAATCCAATTGGTCCTTATACTCTGAGCGAGGGCGATTCTTTGGCATTGAGCATTAGCGGAAGCGACCCCGACGGCGACTCTATTTCGTTCCGTGCAGTGCCGCTTGCGCCTCACATGGTACTGGTTGATAATGGACATGGGACCGCCAATTTCGGATTTAAGCCCGGCTATACTCAAGGTGGCGTTTATAATGTTATCTTCATTACCTCCGAAACCTCACTTGCCGATTCGGAAATTGTACAATTCACGGTTCTCGAGGCCGGAAATCAGCCACCTGATCTGGCAGCTATCGATACCGCTTATTATGTCACCGAAGGCGAGAGTCTGCATGTCAGCATATCGGC
>DOTU01000113.1:5463-5849 GCA_003520965.1 Candidatus Zixiibacteriota bacterium | reverse complement strand
GTCCGCGATCTTTTCGATCAAGGCAAGCACAATGCCCCCTGCATCATTTTCATAGATGAAATCGATGCCGTAGGCCGTCACCGCGGCGCCGGTCTTGGTGGTGGCCATGATGAGCGCGAACAGACCCTCAACCAGCTATTAGTTGAAATGGATGGCTTTGAATCCAACGAGGGCGTCATCCTTATTGCCGCTACCAACCGTCCCGATGTGCTCGATCCCGCTCTGCTTCGCCCCGGACGATTCGACCGCCAGATCGTCGTCGATCAACCGGATGTTAAGGGACGCGAAGGTATCTTGCGAGTTCATGCTAAAAAGATCAAAATGGCTGATGACGTTGATCTCAATATTCTGGCCCGCGGCACACCGGGTATGTCGGGAGCCGATCT
>DOTU01000113.1:2161-5184 GCA_003520965.1 Candidatus Zixiibacteriota bacterium | reverse complement strand
GCCGCTCTTTTAGCTGCCAGACGAAATCGCGCCGCTGTTTTTATGACCGATTTCGAAGAAGCCAAAGACAAAGTTATGATGGGCACCGAGAGGCGCTCTTTAGTCATTTCGCCTGATGAAAAGAAGACTACCGCTTTTCACGAGGCCGGACATGCTTTAGTCGCCAAACTCATTCCTGGCTCTGATCCTGTCCATAAGGTAACCATTATCCCGCGCGGCATGGCTCTGGGCTTAACCCACTACTTGCCGATTGATGAGCGCCATACTCTCTCCAAGGAATACCTTGAGACAAGATTGGTGCACATGATGGGTGGACGGGTGGCCGAACGGCTTAAATTTAATCAGCTTACTACCGGTGCCGGAAATGATCTCGAACAAGCGACAACCCTGGCGCGAAAGATGGTTTGCGACTGGGGCATGTCGGACAAGCTCGGGCCGCTGACTTTTGGTAAGAAAGAGGAAGAGATCTTTTTGGGCCGCGATTTCGCCAGGCGCCGCGATTACTCCGAGGCCACCGCGGTAGAGATAGATAACGAAGTTAGAGATATCGTTCTGGTTGCCGAGCGTAACGCTACGCAGCTTCTGACTGCCAATATCAAAAAGCTCGACCGACTGGCCAAGGTACTGCTGGAAAAAGAAATCCTCGACGGCGCCGAGATTGATGCCATCCTTAAGCGGGTTGACGATGAGGAGCTTGCGGGGGTTGATGCAACTGTAACCGACCCCAATCCAGAGGCCAGTAATGGATAAAGAAAAAATTCAAAAAGGCGTTGATCTGATTTTAGATGGCCTTGGGCTTGATCACCAGACAGAGGGACTCAAAGATACCGCTAGCCGGGTAGCCAACTTCTACAGCGAATTTTTTGCGGGCAAGGACGAGGACCCTAAGGCATCCTTGAAGCTCTATCACGCCGATAACCGCGACGAGCTTATCATCGCTAGAGATATTTCGTTTTTCTCGATGTGTGAGCATCACCTGCTGCCGTTTTTCGGCAAAGTGCATCTGGCCTATATACCGGAGAACAATACTATTACCGGGTTCTCCCGTCTGGTGCGTGTCGTGGAGCTTATCTCGCGTCGGCCCCAGATTCAGGAGCGGATGACAACCGAGATCGCCGATACTATCGTGGAAGTTCTTCATCCAAAGGGAGTGTTGGTTATTGTCGAGGCCGAACAGCTTTGCCTTACTATGCGGGGTATGCGGCAGCCGGGAATAAGAACTATCAGCTCCGCAGTCAGGGGAGCGCTTAAGAATGAAGCTACTCGTCAGGAAGCGCTGACGCTCATCAAATCAACTTAAGAGGGGAGCCTTTTTTCTACATGGCAGGACGCGGGGAACTCAAAGGACTGGGTCAACGGCCCTTGATAATGGGCATAGTTAATGTTACACCCGATTCCTTTTCAGATGGCGGTGATTTTTTCGAACGCGATAAGGCCATTGAGCTTGCCTTGCGTCTGGCCGACGATGGCGCTGATATCATCGATATCGGCGGCGAATCAACCCGTCCGAATGCCCAGCGAATCTCCGCGGACGAAGAGTTATCGCGTGTCATGCCGGTTGTTGAAACGGTGGCCCCAATAATAAAAATCCCCCTCTCGATTGATACCACCAGATCCGAAGTTGCCGCCAGAGCGCTTGATGCAGGCGTCGCTATTGTCAACGATATCTCCGCTTTGCACTTTGATGAGAAAATTGGAGAAGTCGCAGCAAAAAATGGGGCCTATCTGATTTTAATGCACATGCGCGGCACTCCGGCTGATATGCAGTATAATACCAAATACAAAGATTTGATCGGCGAAATTCACTCTTATTTATCTTCGGCCGCGGAAAAGGCAATTGCGTTGGGAATGGCCAGAGAGAAGATTATAATCGATCCCGGCATTGGATTTGGTAAATCGGTTGATGGTAATTTTACTATTTTGAAAAACCTTCACCGTTTTCTCGATTTGGGTTATCCACTATTGGTGGGAGCCTCCCGAAAATCATTTATCGGGAAAAAACTTGAAATGGAGGAGAGGATCGAGGGCTCCCTGGCAGCCGCCTGCTATGCTGTGCTGAACGGCGCCGATATTGTAAGAGTGCACGACGTGGCCGAGACCAAACGAGCGTTGGAAATAATCGAGCAAATTAGCGGAGCGGCTAAGGTATGAATCTCTTACGTTTTGGATTTTTACATTTTACGCTGGTTGATCTCATAGATGTCATAATTGTATCCTATATTTTTTATAAAGCTCTGATGTTCTTTAAGCAAACCCGGTCCGTCCAGATGATCGGAGGGATCTTAATTATCTTCGGCATCGGGTTTTTGGCTTACTGGTTTAATCTGGGTATGATTCGCTGGCTATTCTCCAATATCGTTATTGCCGGCGCGATCATTCTGGCGGTCCTTTTTCAACCCGAGCTTCGCGGTGCGCTTTCAATGCTTGGCCGCAAACGATTCTTAAGCTTTTTTATTAATCCTGAAATTAAAAACACAACCGAGGCCGTCCTCACAGCCGCTTCGAAACTTGCTGATATGCACTATGGGGCCCTGATGGTGCTCGAAAGAAATGTCAAGCTAACCTCGATGATTGAATCCGGTAAAGAGCTGAACTCCCTGGTCTCGGCCGATCTGCTACAAACTATTTTTACTCCTTACACGCCCCTCCATGATGGAGCTGTGATTATTAGAGGCGATCAAATAGTTGCCGCTAACGCTACCTTGCCTCTTTCGCAGAATCCGGCTTACATGCGTTTGCATGGTATGCGTCACAAAGCCGGCGTCGGCGCCACCGAGGATACCGATGCCGTAGTCGTCATCGTTTCCGAAGAAACCGGACAAATTTCTTATGCTTTCAATGGCCGACTTTACCGCGGTGTTGGCCTCCAGGAACTTGAAAAAGCTCTCGCTGAAATTTACGAACATGATTAAGGTGCTTTTTAACAATTATGAATACTGGTAAAACTGGAAATTCAATTATTTTGAAACTGTCATTTATTCCATTTCGTAGGGTTACAGCCTTATCCGCCGTGGCGGATTGCT
>DOTU01000113.1:0-1814 GCA_003520965.1 Candidatus Zixiibacteriota bacterium | reverse complement strand
ACTATTGAAATATGTTTGTTGATTATGCTGAAATAGAGATTGCCGCCGGCGACGGCGGCAGAGGGGCGGTAAGTTTCCACCGCGAAAAATATGCGCCCAAAGGTGGTCCCGATGGCGGTGACGGTGGCCGGGGAGGGGATGTTATTCTCCGGGCTTCCGCCAATCTTTCCACTTTGATGGATTTTCGTTATAAGAAAAAGTATAAAGCCCAGCATGGCCAGGCCGGCGGAAAAAATAACCGTTTCGGCTCCGATGGCCAGTCAATTTATATCGAGCTTCCTGTTGGCACTGTAATAACTGACCTCGAATTGATGGAGAAAATCGCCGATCTCACTACCGATGGCCAGGAGGTCTTGATCGCCAAAGGCGGAAAAGGTGGACGGGGCAATCCTCACTTTGCATCGTCTACCAATCAAACTCCTCGACATGCCGAGCCCGGCCATCCCGGATGGCATCGCCGCATTTCCCTTGAATTGCGCAGTATCGCCGATGTCGGTTTGGTCGGATTCCCCAACGCTGGTAAATCAACTCTCTTATCGCGCGTCTCGGCTGCCCATCCCAAGATTGCCGATTACCCCTTCACCACCAAGGTTCCCAATCTTGGCATCATCCATCTGCCGGATTATCAAAGCTTTGTTATGGCCGATATCCCAGGCCTCATCGAGGGCGCCCATCAAGGCAAGGGGATGGGCATTCAGTTCCTGCGTCATATTCAGCGCACCCGCATTTTGGTTTATCTGCTTGATATCACCTCAGAGAATCCGGCCAGAGACCTGGAAACCTTAAAAGGAGAGATGAAGGCATTCGATCCGGAACTGGTAAATAAGCCCTCTCTCGTGGTCTTTAATAAAATCGATCTGGTTCAGGAGCGGCCGGTGAAAATCCCCGGTTTTAAAAAAGGTGATATTTTCTGCATCTCCGCAGCCACCGGCGAAAATGTCAGCAATCTTTTAGTTGCTTTAACTGGAAAGCTGTTTGCTAAATGATCGAAGAACCTCTTGCAGCCTGGGCTCTCAGCGAAATCGATGGCATCGGGGCTGTCGGTTTTTTATCGTTGGTTGAAAAGTTCGGTTCCGCGGCTAATATCTTCGAACGATCCGTTGATGATCTTGTTTCATCGGAAACCGTTAATCCCAATCTCGCAAAAAAGATCGTTGCCCCTAAAGATTGGGATGAGCTTTCCCAGAAATTCCGCAAAACTATACCCGATGGCGCCTCGATTATTAGTCTTACTGAAAAAGGTTTTCCCTCAAAGCTTAGGAATATTACCAATCCGCCCGCTTATCTTTACTATAAAGGCGATATCACAATTTTCGAACAACCAACTCTGGCCGTAGTCGGCTCACGCCGCCCCACAGATTATGGCCTGCGCCTGACATCGAGAATCGTTTCTGACTTGGCCGCCGCCGGTGTGGTTATTATCTCTGGCCTGGCTTATGGCATTGACGGTGCCGCTCATCAGGCAACTCTGGAGGCAGGTGGACGAACCGCCGCCGTTTTCGGCTGCGGACTCGATACCATTTACCCTCTGGGACATAGGGCCTTAGCCCAGCGGATCATCCAATCGGGGTGTCTCATTTCGGAATTTCCCAAGGGTACAAAACCTGAGCGGTTTAATTTTCCGGTGAGAAACAGAATTGTAGCCGGGCTATCCGACGGCGTACTTGTGGTTGAGGCCAGCCAGAGATCAGGCGCGTTGGTGACTGCCGGTCTGGCTCTCGATCAAAACCGCGATGTCCTCGCTATCCCGGGAAGCGTCGATAGCGAATTGAGCCTTGGCCCCAACGGCCTCATTAAACAGGGGGCAATTGCCG
>DOTU01000129.1:5346-7022 GCA_003520965.1 Candidatus Zixiibacteriota bacterium | reverse complement strand
AGCAGGTCACCGGCTCCTGGAAATCGGATGTCGGCGCTCATAAGATCCGCTATTTCGCGGTGCTCGATAGCGCCTCCAACTTTTTCCAGCTTGCCTACGACGAGAAGAACACTGCCTGGGTGCTCAATAAAATATGGGTGGAGTGAAAGAGATTAACGACGGCACACGAGGGCGTGTGCCGTCCACAATATCTGATGGCACACGAGGACGTGCGCCATCCACGAGCGAGGGAGTGTGGGGCAATTACCCCGTCATCATGCATCTGGATATGGATGCATTCTTCGCGGCTATCGAGCAGTCGATCCAACCAAGCTTGAAAGGAAAGCCTGTCATTGTGGGGGGAGACCCCGATTCGCGCGGGGTTGTCTCGACCTGCTCTTATGAGGCCAGAAATTACGGTATCCACTCCGCTATGCCGATGAAAGAAGCACACCGGCTTTGCCCCGATGCAGTATTTGTCAACACTACCGGAGATAAATATTCATACATGTCTGCCCAGGTCGTCATAATCATGAAGCGATTTTCGCCGGCAGTGGAGCCAGTTTCGATAGATGAGGCCTTTTGCGATATAACCGCAATTCACAAGCGCTACGGAGGACCGGAGAAAACCGCACAGGCAATCAAGCAAGCCATCAAGGAAGAGCTTAACCTCACTTGCTCGATCGGAATCGGGCCAAATAGATCCGTGGCCAAGATTGCCTCGGGGTCCAATAAGCCCGATGGCTTGGTGATAGTTCCGCACGATAGTGTCAAACAGTTTCTCTGGGTCAGGCCGGTCGATCATATATGGGGCGTGGGGAAAAAATCGGCAGAGGCGCTTGGCAAAGTCGGAATAAAAACTATTGGCGATCTGGCGAAGACACCTGAAAAAACGCTAAAAGCGATGTTCGGAATAATGGGGCTGGGCCTGGTACGCATGGCTAACGGCGAGGGTGAGACCGATGTCCGTGCCAGCCATGTTGAGTATGAAGCCAAATCGATGGGTCATGAACATACTTTCGATAAGGACACCAATGACCGCGAAAGAGTGTTGGGGCTTCTGCTGTATCTTGCAGATCGGGTCTCGCGCCGATTGCGGCAGACGGGGTGTGTGGGCCGGACTGTAACCCTGAAGGTCAGAAAATCAAATTTCAAGCTTATCACACGGGCAATAACGCTTAGCGCAAATATTGATACCGAGAAGGAAATATTCAGGGCTGCCCGTAAGCTCTTGATAGATAATCGGTTTCTGGATGAGCCCATCAGGCTTATCGGGGTTAATATATCTCATTTGAAAAAAAGCGAGAGCGAAAGGTTAGACGACTTTCTAATCGACTATGATCCTACAAAGAAGCGGCGGGAGCTTGATAAGGTAATGGATGGGCTTCGCGATAAACATGGGGAAGAGGCCATCTTTTTTGCCTCTTCGCAGATATTTTAGTTTGGAATTATCCTTGACTTATTCTTCCATCTTTTTATTATTCAGGTGTGATTTTTGATTTATTTGAGATAAATTTGGATTCTCATTTTAAGGTGGTGTGGCATGTCTGATATTTTGGAAACAGTGGGTAGCTTAGTGGATCGTTGGCAATTTTCAAATGCAGCAAGAACTCAAAAGAGTTCGGTTATAAGAGAAATTCTTAAGGATTCATCCAAGCCGGGAGTGATTAATATGGCGGGGGGGGTTTCCGCCCCCG
>DOTU01000129.1:1852-5125 GCA_003520965.1 Candidatus Zixiibacteriota bacterium | reverse complement strand
ATATTAATATGGCGGGTGGTCTTCCCGCACCCGAACTATTTCCAATTGACGCCATCAAGCAAGCCTGCTTGCGTGTGCTCGATAAATACGGACCCGATTCCTTGCAGTATTCACTCACCACGGGTGTTCCCATTCTCAAGCAATATATAGCCGATCGCACCTCCGCGGACGGCATCGAGTTTTCTCCCGATGCTATCCAGATTACGGGCGGCTCTCAGCAGGGTCTCGATATCGTTGGCCGCGTCTTTTTGGAGCCCGGCTCGGTCGTCTTGACAGAGGAGCCGACCTATCTGGGCGCACTTCAGGCTTTCTCTTTCTACCAGGCGCAATTTGTCTCTGTTAAAACCGATGAGAATGGAATTATCCCATCTGATCTCGAATACAAGATTAAAGAGTTCAATCCAGCTTTCATCTATCTGGTACCTAATTTCCAGAATCCATCAGGCATTACCATGTCGGCTGAGCGACGCCATGCAGTGGTTGCTCTTGCCAAAAAATATGATATTCCGATTGTCGATGATAATCCTTACGGTGAGTTGCGTTTCTATGGTAATCCAGTTCCATCGCTTAAAGTAATGGGTGGTCAGCATGTTATTCAGCTGGGGACATTTTCAAAGATTATCTCGCCCGGTCTTCGCATTGGCTGGATTGCCGCCGATAAGGAATTTATCAGAATGTGCGAGCTAATGAAACAAGCCTGCGATTTGCACTCTAATACTTTCGCGCAATATGTAATCTATGAGTTTGCCAAGGACGGCGCGCTTGAAGCTCATATTGAAGTAATTAAAAAAGCTTACAAGATTCGGCGCGATCTTATGATCGATACCCTGGCTAAAGAGCTTAAGAATGGCACAACCTGGTCAGAGCCGGAGGGTGGCTTGTTCCTGTGGGTTAAATTGCCTAATGGAATCTCAGCGTCTGAGTTACTGCCCAAAGCTATTTCGGCTGGATTCGCTTATGTTCCCGGAAAGCACTTTTACAGCCAGAATCCTGATGACACTACTCTGCGCCTTAATTTCTGTAATGCAACTGAGAAAAATATCGTGGAGGGCGTTAAGCGCCTGGCAGCAGTCGTCAAAGCTGCAAAATAAATATTTCGTAAAGTGAACATACCATTTATAAAGATCGAGGGGCTGGGCAACGATTATATTTTTATCGATCAAGGCTCCCTTCGCTCCAAAAGTATGAGTCTCCCAGCGCTTTCCCGGGCTGTTTCCCATAGACGGTTTGGCATTGGTTCTGATGGCCTTATTGTCGTGAAAAAGCTTGATGTGGCGTCTGCCTTTATGTCCATTTATAATTCCGATGGTTCTAAGGCCGAATTCTGTGGCAACGGACTTCGTGGAACCGCTCTTTATATGAAATCTGTTTATAAGGCCGGAGGAAACGAGTTTTCTATTGATACCAGTTGGAGTCAGTACCAGGTTATGATTGTCAAATCGGACGGAAAATCAGCAAAGGTAAAAGCCTCATTTGGGGCTCCTTCATTCGATTCCAAAGCGGTCGGCTATATTGGGTCCAATTGCCTGGGTATTAAGGCAAGTCCCGCGGGTGTTTTGAGAACGCTTTACTGTGTTGCTATGCCAAATCCACACGCCGTAATCTTTGTCGATAATTTCGATTTGGACTGGCAAACCGAAGGTTCACTCATTGAGAAAAGTCCCATGTTTAAGCATGGCATTAATGTCATGTTTGCCAGAGTTGAATCGCTAAAAAGGATATCTATGATGCCCTGGGAACGAGGCTCAGGGCCGACTATGGCCTGCGGCTCGGGTGCGGCGGCAGCCACAGTCATATCAACTCTTCTGGAGTTAACTAAGGGCCCCGTTACGGTCCAGATGCCGGGCGGAACGCTTTCGACTCGTTGGGATATTGCGCAAAACGAGGTTTATCAGGAAGGTCTAACCAGGATTGCCTTTTCGGGAATATATTCTACTTGAAGTCACTTAAAAATGATATAGCGGAAAAGGTCTCGGCTGCGGCCGGAGTCGATAAGGCTCAACTTGTCGACCTTATCGAAATACCGCCAACAGATGAGATGGGAGATCTGGCCCTGCCTTGCTTCTATCTCTCCAAAGCGCTGAGAAAATCGCCCGCTGCGATTGCTACCGAACTTGCTGCTAAAATCGCGCCCGATGATTTTATCGATCGGGTTGAGGCCAAAGGACCCTATCTTAATTTTTTCCTGAAGCGCGAAAGGGTTATTTCGGATGTCGTTACGGAAATCTCTTCACAGAAAGAAAACTATGGAAAGGACACGGAAGGCGCAGGCAAAACCGTAGTTATCGATTACTCTTCTCCCAATATTGCCAAGCCGTTTGGGATAGGGCATCTGAGATCCACCGTTATTGGGGCGGCCCTAAAGCGGATATTCGAGCATCGCGGATACAAAGTTATTGGAATCAATCATCTCGGCGATTGGGGTACGCAATTTGGTAAGGTTATCTTAGCTTATAAGCTTTGGGGTGATGAGGCAAAGCTGGCCGGCAATCCAATTGAATATCTCTATGATCTTTATGTTAAAATCCACCAGGAGGAAGAGAAAAACCCGACTCTCTCAGAACGCACAAGAGAAGAATTCAAGAAGCTCGAATCGGGTGATCCCGAAAATTTAGCTCTTTGGAAACGATTTTCTGATTTAAGCAAGCAAGAGTTCGATAAAATTTATAATATCCTGGGAATCACTTTTGAAAGCTTAGCCGGCGAGTCATTTTACAACGATAAAATTGCCAATACTGAAAAACTCTTAACTCAGAAAGATCTTCTTTCCCAAAGCCGCGAGGCGACAATAGTCGACCTCGAAATTTTTGGTTTGCAGCCGCTTCTGATAAAGAAAAGCGACGAGACTACCCTTTATGCCACCCGCGACCTGGCGGCCGCTATTTACCGTAAGGAAACTTACAATTTTGATAAGATGCTTTATGTAGTAGGCGTGGCGCAGTCTTTGCATTTCAGGCAACTGTTCAAGGTTCTGGAATTATTGGAATTCAATTGGGTCAAAAATTGTTACCACATCAGCTTTGGATGGGTAAAACTTGGTGAAGAGATGATGTCTACCCGCAAGGGGAACATTGTTTTTCTGGATGATGTTATTTTAAAAGCTATAGGATTGGCGAAAAGTATCATAGAGAAGGGAAATCCTGATTTGCCCGATCCCGAGAAAACTGCCCGCGAGGTAGGAATCGGCGCGGTAGTCTTTACCGATCTCGCCTTCAGGCGCGATACCGATATTTCGTTTGATTGGGATCGTATGCTCGATTTCTCCGGCAACAG
>DOTU01000129.1:0-1454 GCA_003520965.1 Candidatus Zixiibacteriota bacterium | reverse complement strand
TATCCCGATATTATTGCCAAGGCGGCTTCGGACTTTGAGCCTTTTTACATTTCGTCCTTTCTGCTTGAACTTTGCGGGCTTTTTAACACATACTACCAAAAATATAAATCCGCGGAAGATCGCGTTCTCTCGGTTCATGGGGAGAAAACCAAAGCACGGTTGGCGCTCGTAAGCTCTGTTCGAGATGTTCTTCGCTCAGGGCTTTTCATTCTGGGTCTCAAGGCTCCAGAGATAATGTAAAGTTATATAACGTCAGGATAAACAATTAAAATGGACAAGGTAATTAATCCTGTTCGCAATCTTAGGGGGATTATCAAGGTCCCGGGAGATGGTCCGATATCACACCGCGCCGCATTTCTTTCGGCATTATGTGAGGCCCCGGTCGAAATAACAAATTATTCCACAGGCATGGAAGCTCAATCCGCTCTTACCTGCCTTGAGCAATTGGGAGTTGGAATTGAGCGCCTGGAAGACAATATTATCATCCACGGCAAAGGGTTTAGTAATATTTTCAAGTCGGACGTTCCCATTAATGTTGGAACCTCGGTTATTGCCGCCCGCATGATCTGTGGAATTTTGGCCTCCTGCAATTTTGAATCAGAGCTTATCTGTGATGACATTATCTCAGGCCTGCCGATGCGCCGCGTTATTGAGCCGCTGGAGCAAATGGGAGCCAAAATCGAATCGAATAATTTCCGTTTTCCGCTAAAAATCGGTGGCGGAAAGCTTCACGGAATCCGTTACGCGATGCCGGTTCCATCGTCACAGGTTAAGGGGGCGATGCTATTAGCGGGCATGGCAGCCGAGGGGGTCACCGATATTATCGAGCGCATGCCCAGCCGGGATCACCTGGAGCGGCTATTGACCTATTTTGGAATCAAGCTTCGTAAAAGCCGGGTTGAACCCAAGCCATCTAATGAAGATCCGCTGGCTAAACGATTCAAAAAAGCATCGGGAATAGTATCACCTGATATAAAAGGGGATATGATCTCAATTCGTGGGGGCCAGAAACCTGTCCCAAAGCCACTAATTATCCCGGGCGATCTTTCAGCAGCTTCATATTTCATAATCGCAGGATTATTAGTGGATGGTTCGGAAATACGGGTTGATGATGTCGGGCTTAATCCTACCAGGCTTGGCTTTGTGGAAGTACTTAAAAAGATGAAAGCGCCCATTACCGTGAAGCAAACCGGAGATTACGGATTCGAACCGGTAGGGAATATCGAGATTAAAGCGGCCAATATTAAGGGGCGGCGCATGGTGGGAGAACTTATCCCCAGCATTATCGATGAGCTCCCGGTTATGGCTATCGTAGCTGCTGCGGCGCAGGGCACCTCTGTCATCCGCGATGCCTATGAGCTGCGTCATCAAAAAACAGATCGCATTAAAACCATTGCCACAAACCTGCGCAAAATGGGGGTCAAGGTAGGGGAGCTCGAGGATGGTTTGGCTAT
>DOTU01000143.1 GCA_003520965.1 Candidatus Zixiibacteriota bacterium | reverse complement strand
TCAAAAAGCTGATCGCGAAAAACCCCTTCAAAGGTTACCAGCCCAGCGACGATACCCACTGGTATGTCACTTTTCTCAACGACTACAAAGGCAAACTCCCAACTACCACCGCCGATTCCTACAAGCTTCTATCCATCCAGGACGATGCCCTTTTCAGCATCCTCTATCGAAACAAAGGCCAGTCCACCGATCTGATGATGGTTCTCGATAAAACATTCGGCAAGAATGTGACTACGAGAAACTGGAATACGCTCATGAAGATTGCCAAATTGTAGGCAGCCAGTTTAGGGTGTTGTCGGGTACCCTGACCATATAGCCGATTGCATAAAATAAATGCCGTCGGGTGAGGGCACCCAACGGCATAGTAACTTAGTTCATTCCCTGCCTTTACAGATGCTTGGCCAGGAAATCCTCCATTGCCTGGTAGAAATCGAAGCGGTTTTCCTCGTTAGCAAAACCGTGCCCTTCGTTTTCCTTAACCAGATAGGGAACATCGATACCCCGTTTTTTGAGGGCTTCAACGATCTGGTTTGATTCGTCAATATTAACTCTGGGGTCTTTAGCCCCTTGTGCGACTAAAAGCGGGACTTTAATCTGGTCAACATGAAATACAGGTGAGGTTGATTCTAAGAGCAGGCTATCTTTCTGGGGATCGCCAACCATCTCGTAGAACATTTCCAGATATGGTTTCCAATACGGAGGAATCGACTTCATGAAAGTAAACAGATTGGAGACTCCCACGTAATCTACTCCGCAGCAGTAAAGCTCGGGCGTAAAAGTCAAGCCGGCCAGGGTGGCGTACCCGCCATAGCTGCCACCATAAATAGCGATTCGCTTGGGGTCGGCGATTTTTTGATCGATTAGCCAGGCGACGCCGTCTGATATATCATCCTGCATTTTTTTGCCCCACTCTTTGAAGGAGGCTTCCCAGAACATTTTTCCATACCCGGTGGAACCTCTAAAATTCATCTGTAATACAGCATATCCCCGATTGGCCAGAAATTGAACCTCGGGATTGAATGTCCAGGTATCTCGGTACCACGGGCCGCCATGAGGGTTGATTACAACCGGCAGATTTTTCGGGTCTTTCCCTTTCGGTAGCGACAGATATCCGTTGATAGTCAAGCCGTCGCGCGTCTTGTAAGTAATCGGTTTCATCTCCACTAAGTCGTTCTCATTGAGCCAGGAATTCCGATCGGCCAATTTGGCGGTCTTACCAGTTTTGATTTCATAAGTATAATATGATCCCAAAGACCGATCATTATAGGTCCGAAAAGTGAAGATATCCTCGTTTTTGTTGTTCGATGTCAGCACAACTTCATACCCTGGAAATTTGGCTTCGAGCGCCTTGTAAATAGCTTCGGTTTCCTTATCCAGTATTTTGCGCTGAGGTTTCCAGGTGTCATAATTGATTTCGGTTAGCACTTTTCGTTTTCGAGAATACTGCATTCCATCGACATCGACCTCAGGGTTGTCATAGAGTTTTTCTAATTCCTGGCCATTGGCGATATCATATTTGACAATAGCGACCTTATCGCGTCCCAAATTTGATGCGGCGTAAACAGCTTTGTTATCGAAAGTAAAAAACAACGGAGAGAAACTTTCCTTGAAATTAGTGGTCAGAATAACCCTGAACGAATCCTGCTGATTGGCCCGATAAAGGGTACTGCTGTTCACCCCGTCCGTGGAGACCGCAATCCTGATATTGCCATCATGATCGGTCATCCAGCCAGTGATATTGCCGGGGTTTTCAGCTACCATATTTAGTTCACCAGTAACCGTATTTAGACGATAAACATCGAATATCTGTTTATTACGCCGGTTCATTTGTACCAATACGTCGGTATCATGGTCCTTGAGATCGTCCACCATCATTACCTTCGTGCTGTCAAAAGGAGTTAAATCGACTTCCTTGGCCCCGTCTTTGTCGACCGCGAATAGATGAAAATTTTCATCTCCACCGAAATCCTTGAGATAGAGCAGGCGATCATTTCCTTTCCAAAAATATGCGGAAATGTCCCGGTCGGTTACCGTGGTGACTCGTTTCGCTTCATCGGAGCCCCGGGTCTGAACGAAGATATTCATGCGGCCCTGATAAGGCTGAATGGAGGCAATTAAATTACCATCGGGCGAAATCTGAAAATAGGCTTTCTCCGGATTCTTGAAAAAATCCCGCATCGGGATAAGCTTAGCCGGTTGGCCAAATGTCGTTGCGGTCATAGCGCAAATTACGATCAAAGAGCCGATTAATAAGGTATTCGTTATCGCTCTCATGATCCTTCCTTTCATTAGGTTTGGGTTATTTGTTTGATATTTTTAAGTCTTAATTACCTCATCCAATCATAAATACATGGTTTATCAGCATGAAGTTGCATTTATTATCTGCATAATAGTTTATGCTCTGCCCAAATTATTATCAAGCTAAATAAAATGACTATGGTCTAAGGCAATGGGGTCAAAAGTATCAAACGAATTATTTATTGATTAGGAATTTTGAACTAATAAGCCCTGTGAATGATCACTGATGTATCCAATACCAACTTCCGCAACCAGGCAACGCTATTCCAGGCCGTACCCGAAATCATCTAAAAACCAATCCTGTCATACAAATAGCCCAAAAAGTGCTTGCTTGAGGCCACTATTTCAGATACTTTTGGAATTTATGATGGGTTGGGATCGTATATATCACGAATAAAACGCCCTAACCTGGAGGTTGGAATGAAAAGATTATTATGCGCATACGCGTTGGCGACACTATTGGTTTCGATATCGTATGCCGGCGATGTATCAATCACTATTTACAACGATAATTTTGGCCTGGTCAAACAAACCGAGGAGTTATCGTTTAAGAAGGGGACCGGTGAGGTCAGATTTGATAATGTTGCCGCCCAGATAGACCCCACATCGGTGCATATCCTGCCCAAAAGCGGCGGTATTTCAATCCTTGAACAAAACTACCAGTATGATTTGATCAACACCCAGAAGATCATGCAAAAATACCTGGGGACGGAGATTGGCCTGGTCACCAAAACAGGTGATATCCGTAAAGGAATCCTTCAGTCATTTGATGGCAATTTCGCGATACTTCAAAACTCATCCGGAGAGATTTCTATCACCAACGCCAATGAGATAGTCGATTACCGGTTCGGTAAGCTGCCTGATGGCCTGGTTCTTAAGCCGACACTGGTTTGGTGGGCCGAATCAGATCGGGATACCAAATCCGATTGCGAGGTTAGCTATCTTACCGATGGCATCAACTGGCATGCAGAATATGTGGCGCTGGTGGATAAAGATGATAAGAACTTGAGCCTCTCCGGCTGGGTATCAATCGATAATCAAAGCGGGGCCACCTACGAGGATGCTACTCTCAAATTGGTAGCGGGGAAAGTGAATAGAGTACAGCCACCCCAACCCCAGGTTTATGGAAGAGTGGCGATGGAATATGATATGGCCGCCAAGGCTGCACCGCAATTTCAGGAAGAGTCATTTTTTGAGTATCATCTTTATAGTCTGACGCGCAAAGCCACCGTGGCCGACAAGGAAACCAAGCAGCTTTCGCTATTCCCGGAAGCGTCGACGCCGGTAGCCAAAGTTTATGTTGTTGGAAGCCAAAACTCATGGTGGTGAGGGGCAGATAACAAACCGAAAATAAAAAGCAATCTCGAGCTGCACAATTGCAAGGGA
>DOTU01000126.1:3121-7222 GCA_003520965.1 Candidatus Zixiibacteriota bacterium | reverse complement strand
GTAAGGTGGTGGCGGACCGCCTTTGAAATATCGAACACAATAGGTTACGTCAAGGCCAGTAAAGATATTGGAGCCATTAGCATCACCCACGATATAATGACAGCCGACCGGTAGAAGCTGCATATTGAAATTGACCGCAGTCGGCACTCCTCCGGCGACCGCTATATCACTAATTAACCCGTCATAATATCCGAGTTTGGTGAGATGCTCATGATAGGTACCGCCAGGTAGATCAATATCCCACATACCGGCGGCGTTGGAGGTATCGATACCGACCACGTATTCGGTGGCATCATGGGTGGTGATGATAACGTTAGCCAGCGGCGTGGTATTATCGCCGTTGTAAACTATACCATATATGCCGTTACCGCGCCCAACTATCAATGATACGGGCAAATTGACAAGGGGCTGATCGGGATCATTCGAATTTATGGTAATATTCCCTGTGTAGTTTCCCTGGGAGAGCTCAGTGGCGTCTAAAGTAACGATAGTCATGATTCGGTGTTCAGATGGAACATCGCATGTGTCCGGAACAACGGATAGCCAGGGGCGATTATCGTGCAGGCCGCAGCTCAGCATGGATAACCCGAGATTATTGACATATAGGGTATCATACTTAATGCCACCTGCGGGAACAGTATCAAAAAATGAGGCTACTGACGGATGAATTTGAGGTTCGAGACGAGGGCAGGGATTGTACTGCAGATCGAGACGCATCATGTAGTTTTCATCGGTATCGGCGGTCCAGACCGGCGGATATCCCTGATCATTGTAATATGATTTTCCGCGTGGATTACTGTCATCGCTCCCCGTACACAAGAAGAAGACGGAAGTATCGGAGTACTTGGCCACCATCCAGACATCGCTCAAATAGTTATATACCTCAACCCCATTAAAGGATATGGGAATGGTGACAGGTACGGTAAAAGTACCGACACTTTCAACAGTGGCAAAAGCGTTTTCAATATCCGGAACGCCGCCGGCATCGGGGCAGATTTTCACCCATTCATACTGAGCGTAGCCATCGGGATCGGCATTGTAATCTTCGACAAAAATGTTGCCGCCGAGGATGATGAAATTTTGAGCGAGAGGAGTGAATTTTACTGCCAGCATTGAATTGTTGAATGGAGATGCCACCAGGCACTGATCATTGATGGTATCGTCCCAAATATGCTCGATGATAGTTGAAACGTAGAACTGCTGATTCATAACGTTATTGGAGGGATTGATATCCCAGGGCATTTCGGCAGTGGCTGTTATGGTATAACTATCTGGCGCCACGACGGTTAATGGCGGGAAAGTCAAAGTCTGAGATGCGTAGGGCTCTAAAGAAACGTTATTGATGTGATTATTATAAACTTCGCCATTGGTGAGTCCGGTAACGGTCACATTAACGACAAACTCCTGGTAGTGCCGTCCAAAATTTTGCACGACCACTTCAACCGGGGAATCACATTTTTCCCGGATATAACCAAAGGGTGAATTGATAGAATAGATACCCACATCATCATCCGGAACTTCGTAAACTCTGACGTCATCGATCCACCAGTATTCCATAACGTAATCGAGGGAATCCCAGTTGGCGCCGGAATTTTGCTCATAGCGGTAGGCCAACCAGACATGAGTATTGCCGACATAAGGAGTGAGATCGACTGATTCGGGATCACCCGCAAAACCGTTGATATTATGATTGGCCGGGGTCTGCACAACCAATGGCGTAGCGGTAACCGGATCAAAATTGGTTCCGGTGGAAACATACAGGGTATGCCTGAGACCGTTGGCGGGCCAATGGCTTTGATCTTCATAGTATTGCCATCTCACTTCAACCGCACCCGCGAGGTTAATTGGAGGAAGAACTAACCAATCATCGGGGGCGCCCCAAGCATCATAACAAGCTTGCGCAGAGTTAACAGGACTACGGGCGCTGATGGTGCTGGCGGTCCAGGTGCTGGAATCACCGCTATGGTCGAGAACATTCCATCCGGTAATTGGCCAGCCGCTCTCGAAATCCTGAGTCAAAGGAAGCGAAACGACATCCATTGCTTTTACATAGCTCATGGTCGAATCGTTATCGTGAATCTGATCGGTTGGCAATCCGGCCGTTACTATCAGGGTGAAACTATCCGCAAAAGGCAGATTGTAAGCAGAAAAAATGGCTATCCCGGTATTTCCGGGCGTTAGATACATGGCCATTGTATCTCTGAATACCCTGGTTCCTCCAGAGCTTAATACATCCAGATACGCATTGAAGTTGTCGGCCATGAGACCTTCGTTTCTAAGAGTCGCCCGGACAGTAATAGCACCACCGGCCATGTATAGCTTTATGGTGGGCTCATCAACCGAAAGCGCAGCGATATCGTGATTGATAATCGGAGGATAAAAACCTACGGCCAGGCCGCTATGAAGCTCGTAAGCCGGATTATCGTCATTACAAAGGTAGGTCAGACCGACAGTTGAATCTCGCTCGATTCCCACGCTCGCGGTTTGCCCCTGACTGTTCTCGAGTGAATTGATATATTGATATTGATAAACAATTTTACCGTCAGCATAAAGAACAGCTTCCATATTCATAGGATCGCCATAGCGCTGATATTTGCTGAAAGGGCTCCATTGTATCACGACGAAATCGACGGTCGAATCAAAATACTGATAATAAATGGTAGCACTATCGAGATCATCCCAGAATGGCGCCATCCAGAAATCTCTTCGGCTTTCGTCCGGAACCGGACAGTAATTAAGTCGTGCACCGGTCAGCTCTGTAAGAGTAATGAGTCCATTTGTATTAACGTAGAATTGCATGTACGGCGTTCGATAGAATGGAAAGGTAAATCCAAAATCCAACGGGCCAAAACCGGAGTCGTCACCCTGTCCAACATAGGTACCGGTAGTAGTGATATCGATATAGCTAAATGAAGGGCCATCAGGTTCCAGGTTATCTTTCCAACTATACCCGAAAGCATCCGGGCCGCCAGTGTTTGCATAAGCGGATATTGCCAAAAGCTGGAGCAAAATCACGCTTAATCCCATAACTTTTTTCATGTTCTACTTCTCCTTAATAAGGCTTAAGTCTTCATTCTGGTCATGTCCCGGAATAGATCAAAGGATTAATCCATTCTTTTCGGGCAGACTCGGTTGTCATCACTTACCATGAATCGAGATTTGAATTGTGTCGGTATTGAAACCTCCTTATCAAAGGAACACCAGAGAATCAGCGAATCGATTCTCGCCACTTATTTAGTTTATCAATTTGACAAAGGCTCGACAATTAGCGGAGCAGAAGAAGCTCCCGGGATCAGAAGTCTGTTCCCATTTTGGTTATTACTTAAGATAGATCATTTTGCCGTCAGCGCTATTATTCCCCGAAATCACCCTATAAAAGTATAAACCTCCGGCAATCTGGCGGCCGGACTCGTCGGTGCCATTCCAGGTTATCCGATTGAGGCCGCTTCGCGCGAAGCCGATAACAGGCTCGGCGATTTTTCTGCCGCCAATATCATAAATTTCAAGAGACGTTTCACCGTTGTTTGGTAATGTGAATTCAATAGTTGTGGATGAATTAAAGGGGTTGGGATAGTTGCCTGTGAGGATAGCGTTGCGAGGAAGCGCCCCTCTCGAATCATCCGAAACTCCGTTCTCATGTTCAAGAAGCAGAACATGCAAGCCATTCATCCGATCGGCAACATAAACGGTATCGCCCCGGGTAATGCAATGATGGGGATCGATTGTCTCATAATAGCCGACTTCGACAGGCTGCGCGGGATTGGCGATATCATAAGCTACCACTTGATTGTTGAAAAGGATGATAGCGTAACTGCCATAACTATCATCCACAAAGCCGGCATCGACGCAATCAGTATAATTGGTGATATTCGTTACTTCAAATGGGCTGGCGGGATTGGCAACATTGACTATTCTTAAACCGCAGGTATCGTCGCAGACATAGGCATAACCGTTGTGGTATCGTGATGCATAAGTCCGGCCATCAGTATCAAGACTGACCACTATTGTGGGAGTATCCTCGTTGACGATATTCAGGATTCTAAGACCAGTGTTCATGGTACCGAGGTATAAGTAATTTCCTGATATATCCATCGCGTAAGC
>DOTU01000126.1:1054-2783 GCA_003520965.1 Candidatus Zixiibacteriota bacterium | reverse complement strand
ATGGTGGGACCGGTAGCAATATAGGCAATATCCGCGCGTACCTTATGCCCTCTGGGGCTCGATGATAGAATGTAAATCCCCTGGGAATCCGGCTGCGCGGGATTGGTCAGGCCATATACCCGGAAATCGTTTTGCCCGCCATTGATATCGGAATAATCGACCACATAGAGGTGATTTCCGGCAACCGAGATGCCCTCCCCTACTCCCTGATAGGCTCCATTTTGATAATAGAATTGACGGTTGTATGAGGTTACGGGGGCTGACATATTTTGAAGATTTATTACTTTTATACCCGATGGTTTTTCGACAATATAAACATAGTTTCCTGCTTTTTCGACATCCTGGCAGGCACTAAATGTGGGGACAGTAATCATCAATTGAGGTGACGCAGGGTTGGTGGCGCTGATGATACGAAGGCCCTGTTCCACGCCGGCAAGATAGGCCCTGTTGTTTAAGACCGATACATTACCCCCATATCCCCCGTGCCAGGCACCGGCAGTTGTAGGATTGGATGGAGAGGTAATATTCACTATGATTAATCCGCCGTCCTCGGCGGCGATATAGGCATAGTTGCCGTTGAGGTCTAATCGATCAAATGAGTAAGATGTGATAAGATTACCAACTACATGCGGGGCGGATGGATTGGCGATATTGATGATCTTCAGGCCACCGCCATCAGGATCAAGGGCGTACGCCATATAGGCGTAGTTGCCTCTGATTTGGGTATCGTAAACCCAGGTGCCGGTTGTATCCACAAGCGAAAGCTGGGTTGGGGAGTTGGGGTTGGATATATCGAAAAAATACAATCCACCATAACCACAGGATGCGCAAGCCAGAGAACCACTGGCATCGACCGTAATTGCCCCCTGGTTCACGACTACAAACGACACAAGCGCAGGCAACAACGGATTGGTGATATCGACGATAACTAGGCCACCATCTAGAGCGGCGACATAAGCATAAGGCGCAATAATGGTGACACCGATTACCTCGCCCGGCAGGGCCAGTTGGGATAATATCTGGATCTGCGTGGGTGCGGAGATATCGGCAATAATCATTCCCTTTACGCCGTTGGCGATATAGGCGAGATTATCGATCACAACGACATCTTCGACCTGCCCTTTGAGAGGCAGTTGGCCAAGTAAGACAGGAGCGGCCGGATTGGTGATATCGTAAACCTGAAGCACATTACCGGCGCCAACGTAGCATAAATTTCCAGCTTCAAAGCTGGCGTGAGCCTCACCGGGAAGCACGCGGCTTAAAACACGAAAGCCGTAATCATTCTGCGCATAAGCAATCGAAGTAAGAAAAACAAAGAGAATCAGGCAGACGCACAAAATCCTTTGCGCACGAACGGATTCACCCATATTTATGTAAGCAATTTTAATCATCCAAATCCCGATGGGCGGGTGAAATTGGCTGCCCGGTAGAACTGGTTTCACTCTGTTTCCGAGCTAATTGCACCTGGCGAATCATCTCGTTATAAGCACGGGCTCGTTCCCAAAGGGTCTCGAATAGGATTTTAAGACTGGCCGCCAGGGCGTGATGCTCAATCACCAGTGACGTTTGCCGGCTGGCAGTTTTGTGGAAATCCTCCATAGCGAAAATGACCTTGAGCTCGTCGACAATAACCATCTTCAAAGGAAGCTTATCGATAACGCGAGCCTTCTCCCCTTCGCGGGCGGAACGCAGGATTTGGCCAAGCATCCACTCTTTCTCTTCGAGAGCG
>DOTU01000126.1:0-744 GCA_003520965.1 Candidatus Zixiibacteriota bacterium | reverse complement strand
TCATCGTTTTGCTTTTCAAGCTCGCGCTTAGGATTGGAGAAGGGCGGTTTGACAAATACCAGAATCTCACGCTCCGCACCTGCAACAAGCTGCATGACTCGTCGGGAAACTTGTTTGGGATCGCGCAGGAGTTCGATATAATCTAAGGGATCGTTGTTGGAAATCCCTTTTTCGAATTCGGACTTAAGGGCGGCGGAGATAGAAGCGGCGATACGCTCTTTAACTACGAACTCGGCTTTCTGATGTTCGAGGAGTCGCTGCATGGCGATCTCGGGAGCCACTGCTTGATATTTTTTCTCTTTGCCCAAACGCTCGACACAGAGGCCACTTCGGGCCAGGCGATCAAGTATATCGTAGATGCGAGTGCGCGGGACGCCGGAAAGCTTGGAAAGCTCCGATGCTGACGACGACTGCTTTTGCAGCATCGCCAGGTAAGCTTTCGATTCGTACTCGGTGAGGCCGAGCGAGAGAAGTTGACGGAAAGGCTCGTCGGTTTTCATTTGCGGGTCCCAAGTTAAGTTGACACCACTATCAGTGACAACAGCACAAATATATATGAAATAAATATCTTGTCAAGGGATTAGTGAAAAGATTTTATGGGGAGTTTTAAATATGTAACTGATTGCAGTGAATTCGAGGAAGAAATGAAGGTATGTCTGGCAACACTAATTATTATAATGGTTTATCGTTCACTTTGAATAAACTACTTTAATGGTTTTCTGTCGAGACGCCGATTACGGCAGA
>DOTU01000079.1:5300-5514 GCA_003520965.1 Candidatus Zixiibacteriota bacterium | reverse complement strand
TGTCCACCTTATCGCATTATATCAGTAATTCTATCATGAGAATTAGCGGCAAGGGCGAAATTATGCAGCAATTATATGATAAGGGCGACAAAGAAGCGGTTTTCGCGGCGGTGCCGGATATGTCCAGAACAATAACCGGCACGGTGAACAGGATATCGGTAATATTGGAAGAATTGTCATCGATCATAAACCTAAGTAAAACGAAATATTTTAA
>DOTU01000079.1:2175-4945 GCA_003520965.1 Candidatus Zixiibacteriota bacterium | reverse complement strand
ATGTTTTTCGTGGGGTTAGGTCTTCGAACCCGTGCGCTACAGGATAGCTTGTTGGTCGTGATTTCTGCTAAAATGCGGGAATAAAACTTATTTTGCCAGGCTTATAATCTAAATTATCTAATACGTAAACCGCTTGGAAATCAAGCTTACTAAAAGCTTCTGCAGCTCCAGAAGATGTTTCTCAAGCTCGTCTTGCTGCTTATCGCAGGATTTTTGTTTGGACTTCCACGATAAAACCTTGTCGATCTTCTTCGAGTTCTTGGCGTTTATTTTAATATCAGCTAATTTGCCTTTAAGGATTTCGAGATAGACCCCGATCTGCTCCCTGTCTTGCTCGATTTTCTTGGCACGCAAGGAGACAACCTTACCGTACGCCTCCTCGGTTTTCTCAAATTCGCTTTTAAGGCGATTCAACAATTCCTTAGGCATAACGCCACCCCCGGTAATTATCCTTGTTTAATCCTCGACGGCATATCCAGCAATATCCTGACTATCTTCTCCGATGAGTCTGGCCGGGATATTTCATGCGCTCGGCTTCTCATCCGCTCCAGGCAGCCTGGGGCGCTTAAAATACTATCCACCTTATAGCATAACCCCGATAATTGATCTACGCGCACTGCAACTCCTTGCTCTAAAAAATAGTCGCAGTTGCGCACTTCCTGCCCTGGATATGGTTTGAAAATCACTAACGGCAATCCGTTAGCCAAACACTCCGTTGTAGTCAACGCCCCGGCTTTGGTGATTGCCAGATCCGAGATCGCCATTAGCTCATCCATAAAATCGATATAACCGAAAAATTCATAATTGATATCATGTTCAACCAATCGTTCCTTGATACGCTCTGAAATCGGGTAATGTTTTCCCGCTACCATAATTAGTTGTATCGGTTCTTTGCAGCCTCCCAGCCAATAGAGAATATCTTCGATATTGCGACTCCCAAACATGCCGCCCAGAATCAGGATCGTTTGCCTCTTAGGATCGCGTTGAAACTTCTGTTTCAGGGCTTGTATATCCTTAGCTCGTGAGAACGACGGGTGAATCGGTATTCCCACCGGCTCGATCCGCTCAGTGCCGAGATAACGCGCAAACGGTATCAGCTCCTCTCGAAGCTGCTCGGTGGGTACAAAAACGATATCCTGGCCTGGGGCGATCCAAACCGGATGAACCCCATAATCTGTGATAACAGTCGAAACTCGGCAGGAATTATCGTATTTAGACTTATATTTGCCAGCTGCCCAGCTCGAGAGAAAATGGGACGAGATTATATAATCCGGCTTTTCCTTTTTCAGATACCTGAAAAACTGACGAAGTATCGGCCGCCAAAAAATCCGATACCAAAAACCTTGAGGTTTATAAGCAGAAAGATCTGAACCGGTTTCATAAATAAGATACCACAGCATCGGGTACTTACTCACAACCCAAATATATCCGCCCGAATAAAACTTGGATATCACCTTGGGCATATAATCCAAAATATCGATCATCAGCACATTAGCATCGGGCCGCAGATCTTGTATCGATTGCTTGATTGCCGCGCAGGCGCTGTGGTGTCCCGCCCCTGCCGAGGCGTATATCAAAACGATCTTGGGAGGTTTCACTTTTTGATCTTTGTGATTTATTAAATCCGATTTATCTGCAATCATATAACAATAAACAAGAGCCTAACAAGCTAATTGAATACTATTTCAAGAACACGCCTTATTCGATTGTGTAGGGGCACAACTTGTTGTGCCCAGCTTCCTTACTCCTTTTCTACTCCCTATTTTTTTAGTCTCTGGTCGCCCAACCCGACCCTTCAACCATCAGGCCGAGAGACATTCTTCTCTTTATAGCGCGCCGTCTCGCACTTTTTTTAGCCCATCCACAACACTGACCGGGGCTGTCTTTAATATCTGCTTCATCTTATCAATTATAAGGCCCGCCATTAGGGGACGAGGCGCAACGAGTCCCAGCTTTTTTATCGAACTTTTCACGACACGCTTCTTGTCGATACCAAATACTTCCGCTCCTTCCATAGCAAATTCATAACGCGATAAATAATCTGGTCCTCCGATATTTACTACACTCCTAAAATCCATTTCCATAAGCTCTATTACGGAATCTGCCAGGCTTCCTGCCCAGATGGAATTATTGTATTGATCGCTTGCGGCTTTTATCTCAGAATTCTCCAGGAGCCAGCGAACCAGTCTTGACGGGCCATCCGGCAGATTGCCGTAAATATGATTGGTTCGAACAATGATATACGCGCAGCCCGACGACCGAATTGCGATTTCGGCCTCAAGCTTAGTCTCTCCATAATAGTTGATAGGATTAGATGAGGCCTCTTCGCTGTAGGGGCCGTTCTGGCCATCGAAAAGATAATCTGTGGAAAGATGAATCAACAGGCGCTTATGTTTTTTACAGAAATCGGCCATCACCGCCACTGCCTCGGTATTTATCTTATAGGCTTCCTCGCGATCAATCTCGCAGCGGTCAACATCGGCCTGCGCCGCGCAGTTGATTAAGGCATCAAATTCTGTTCTTTCGAGAAACGATACCAGCGCCCGACTATCTGTTATATCAAACGCTTCAGGTAATATTGATTTACTTATTTTTCCAGGTTTCCGACTAATGCCAATAACTTCACAGCGGCCCTCAAGCCGCCTTGCGATATGGCTTCCCACAAGTCCGCTTATGCCTGTGATAACGACTCTTCTTGCTTTCATCTATTTCGATAATGGTTCTGATAGAACTCAAGGTGCTCGCCAGAAAGAATATGCTCCCACCACTC
>DOTU01000079.1:0-1820 GCA_003520965.1 Candidatus Zixiibacteriota bacterium | reverse complement strand
GCGTAACGCATGTCGTGACCGGGCCGATCCTCGACAAATTTTATCAGGCTCTCTGGCTTGCCCAGTATTGCTAAAAGTTTCTTGGTAAGGCTCAAGTTATCGAATGGAGCGCCGCCGGCGATATTATAAATTTCATTTGGAATTCCCTTGTCAATTAAAGTCAGTATCGCCCTGCAATTGTCCTCGACATATAGCCAATCGCGGATATTGGCTCCTGTTCCATAGAGCGGTAGATACCGCCCCTCCGTGGCCTCGCTTATAAAAAACGGTATGATCTTTTCGGGAAATTGGTAGGGGCCGTAGTTATTGCTCGAACGAGTAATAATAATTGGCAAACCATATGATTTGTGAAACGACTGACAAAGAAGATCCGCTCCAGCTTTACTGGCTGCATAAGGGGAGCTTGGCGAAAGGGGATCATTCTCGTCGGCCTTACCCTTAGAAAGCGAACCGTAAACCTCATCCGTTGAAATCTGAATAAATTTCGAAACGCCGATTTTGAACGAATATTCAAGGAGAATCCCTGTCCCCAGGATATTAGTATGCAAAAATCTGGCGCGCTCATAAAGCGATTTATCAACATGCGTTTCCGCTGCGAAATTTACAACAATATCGAATCCACCGTCTACAGCGAGCTTAACATCGCCCGGGCTTGTAATATCACCTTTGATAAAACAATAACATGGATTTTGCGATAAATCCTCGAGCGATTCGAGATTCCCGGCATAAGTTAGCAGATCAAAATTGACTATCTCCCATCCGGGCCGCTCGGTAAGGAGAAGTCTGATAAAATTCGAACCGATAAAACCGGCGCCGCCTGTTACCAAAACTCTCAGATGGTCAATCCTTTTTAGGCCAGGTGTATGGAATATCAGCGGAGTATTCGTCGATACGATACTCATCAGGTTTTTCAGGATTGTACGGCTCGGTGGGGATATTGATCATCAACGCCTCAATCTCCGAAACGCATTGAAAGCCATGATAGACCTCGGGTGGAATAGTAACCAGCATCAGATTTTCCGGCCCTATTATAAACTCAAGTATATTTCCCATAGTGGCCGAGCCTTGCCGGGCGTCATATAACACCAGGCGCGCCTTGCCTTGAATACAACAAAAATAATCGGTTTGAACCTTGTGATAATGCCAGGCCTTGATAATGCCCGGATAAGCGGTTGTTAAATATACTTGTCCGAATCTATTAAAGATGGCATCGTCACATCGCAATATCTCGAACAGCCTTCCTCGGTTATCAGGATGAACCACAAGTTTCTTTGTTGAAACACCATCGATTTTATCAAGCATATTTATTCCGTCCATGTCCTTTCGGGTCTGTCGGTTCTTTCCGGCTGCTGAATACCATCTAAGAGATTTTTATCGATCAGGATATATTTGTCTGCCGCCTGGCGAAGCAGATAGGAGCCGCCCAGATTTGCTACCTCAACATGTTTGCCCAGATCCTTGACCGTCTCCACTAAAACCGTAAAATCCTCGTCGCCGGAAATTAATATGGCCGTATCGTAATTATCTTTGAAGGCATGAGAGAGCATATCAATAACGATGAAAGTATCCACTCCCTTCTCGACATAAGTGGGCACCGAAACATAAGTGCCATCGGGAAGGTTTTGCTTGACCAACCTCTTCTCCAACCGTCCGAACTTCTTGGTTAGATACGGTACCGTATCGAGCGAATCAAAAAACGATTGCTGCATTCGATATTTGTCCTCATCGTCATCGCGGTTCAGGGGAGCATTATAGTAATAGACCCGGATAAGCTGACGTCCCGCTACCAGGCGCTCGGTAAATTGCTGAAAATCGAGATT
>DOTU01000032.1:2367-6517 GCA_003520965.1 Candidatus Zixiibacteriota bacterium | reverse complement strand
CATCGTTTGAAACCCGCTGGCGCAAGGAGCTTCTGAGCGATCCTGATCGCAAAGAGCGGTTGAGGGTACGCGCACGCGATCTTTTGGAGCGTTTCCTCCTGCTGCAATCTGAGCGAACCGCCGTGCCGTTTGAAACCGAGAAAAAATTCAGGTTCAGTCTTTCCTCCGAACCCGGCAACCAACCGCCAAGGCTTGTTGGACGAATTGATCGCATTGATAAAAATGAGAGCGGTTTAGAAATAGTTGATTACAAGACTGGTAAGAAGATGAAAGAGAGCGATCTCAAGTCAGATCTCCAGCTTCCGATCTACGCCCTGGCCTGCCTCGACCGTTTCAGCGAGATTCCAGGGCGATTGACCTATATGTTCCTTGGTGACGGGACCACGCATGACGCTACCTACGATAGGCAATCGTTGGATAAAATTAAAGATGAGATACTTGTTACAATCGATGAGATTAACAGCACTGATTTCCTGGCCACCCCCGGTTATATCTGCGGAACCTGTGACTATAATAAAATCTGCCCGGCCAGGGGAGAGTAGGATGCGCCGCGCACTTCTAATCGAGCAAATAGCATAATCTTTACAAAATAGTATTAGATACAATATTTTGTTATTGATAATATTTATTAATAATTTTATATTACTCAGGGAACAACAGCTATACAGATCTGGTTTTTCTGTTTAAGCGAGTAACGGCGTTAAGAAGGTTTTTTTTCGAGTCCACAACCCAAAAGCCAAAATTGAATGAGTATCGAAAAAGCCGAGAATAAAACCATTACCCCGAAGGGGCTTGAATCAAAGCGTTTGCAGCAACCCCAAAACGCCGCCGCCGTTATTAACAATTTCTCCTCTTATCCCACCAAGTCAAAATCCAAATATATAAAGAAACTTTTTAGCATTAATCCGAATCCTCAAAACAAATTTAGTTAGAGGCTATTAACAATAAATATTTTATCTAATCCAAGCCCTCGGGACGGAAGAAACGTATGAAAAAAACGCTACTGTTTTTCATGATCGCTATGCTGGCGGCATCGCCCCTGCTTGCCGAAAATTATATCCTTACCGGCTGGAACGATCTGGGTATGCACTGCGCCAATCAGGATTTTTCAACGTTAGTTGTCCTCCCGCCTTTTAATAATGTCCATGCTCAGGCGATAAGGGTTGGGAGCTATCAGAATCCGCCGCAGATTGTTACCCAAAACCTGCATGTAACCTATGAGATTCCGGGCAATACTTATTCGGTGGGCAAGACCAATTTTTGGAGCTACGCCCAGCAGATTTTCGGGGTAAACTTGCCGCCCAATATTGGTCTGACCGGAAATGGGCTGACTGGCATGATGACACCCGATAGCAATAATTTTATCGTTACCGGAATCCCGATTACTCCTTACACCGATGCTGATTTGGTTCACGAAGACCCCTTCCAGTTGGGCCTGCTCAAGCTTTATAATCAAAACGATTCACTTTTAGCCACGGCTCAGCCGGTAATACCCGTCTCAAATGAAATAAGTTGCGTAAGCGCCGGCTGCCATTCGAGCATGCAGGGAATCCTCAATCGACATGATAACGAAGGTGGCTTCGATCCCAATGCCCGACCCGTATTGTGCGCCACCTGCCATTCATCCAATGCTCTTGGAACGCCGGGTCATCCCGGGTTGCCGTCATTATCGCAGGTAATCCACCAATCGCACGGGGGAAGAACCAACGATTGCTACAAGTGTCACCCTGGGCCAAGCACCCGCTGTCTCCGCGATATTATGAGCACCCGACATAACATGACCTGTCAGAATTGCCATGGCAGCGTTTCAAACGTCGGAAATACTATCGAGAACGGCCGCAATCCGTGGCTTCAGGAACCATCCTGTGGCGCTGCTCAGTGCCATGGCAGCCAGTATGCAGAAGAACCCGGCAAACTATATCGCAATTCTAGAGGCCACGGCGGGCTTTTTTGCAGCGTCTGTCATGGTGAACCTCATGCTATAGTCAAGAGCCGCGTGGATCGCGATAACGTGGAAAATATTAATTTGCAGGGCTATGCCGGAACTTTGAATAAATGCGAAACTTGCCACGGAATTATTCCTGCCGGCGCCGGGCCGCACGGTATTCAGCTTGGCGACGCCGCACCGCAACTTGGATCGGTGGTCGAGCCTAACATTTACCCCGGTGGTCATGGGGCAGTCAGGGTATCGGCCACTGATGTGAACGGCGACCCGATCACTCTTTCCGCCGAACTCCTACCACCACACGCCAATTTCGTCGATTCTACCGGCGGAATCGGTGGCCTGACTTTCGATCCTGACCTAAGCCAGATCGGCTCTTTCCATGTTCGAATTATCGCCCATTCAACCACCAAAGCCGATTCACAGATAGTGACCCTCACCGTAATCGATACCACCTTTGTGCCGCGGAACTTTGTTCTGATCGGATGGAACGATCTTGGTATGCACTGTGCCAATCAGGATTTTTCGAAGTTTGTTGTTCTACCACCATTTAACAATGTTCATGCCCAGGCGATTCAGGTTGGCGATTCGCTTAATCCGCCCCAGATACTTACAACCGGCTATCATGTAACTTATGAAATTCCAGGCAACACCTACTCTATTGGCAAGACTAATTTTTGGGATTATGACCAGCAGATTTTCGGGGTGAATTTGCCAGACAATGTTGGTCTTACAGGCAACGGTATGAGCGGCAACATGGTGGCTGCGACCGATAACTTTGTTGTTACCGGAATCCCTATCACTCCGTACACCGATGCCGATCTCACCCATGAAGATCCTTTCCAATTAGGTCTTCTAAAGCTATATGACAGTTCCAATCAGCTTCTGGCTACGGCACCGCCGGTAGTGCCGGTCTCCAATGAAATTAGTTGCATTAGTTTTGGTTGCCATACCAGCGCCCAATCTATACTCACTTACCATGCCGAAATTGCTGGATTTAATCCTAACGCTGGACCGATACTGTGCGCAACCTGTCACGGTTCTAATGCGCTTGGAATGCCAGGCAATCCAAATCTTCCCTCTCTTTCTCAAGCTGTTCACCAGTTCCACGGAACCCGAACTAACGATTGCTATAAGTGCCATCCCGGCTCGAAAACAAGTTGTCTGAGAGATGCTATGAGCACCCGTCACGGTATGACCTGCCAGAACTGCCACGGTAGCGTTACCGATGTGGGCACAAGTATCGCTAACGGGCGTCAGCCCTGGCTTCAAGAGCCATCTTGTGGCGCCGCGCAGTGCCACGGTGCCAGGTATGCTGAGCAGCCGGGTCAGCTCTACCGCAATTCCAAAGGGCATGGAGGGATGTTCTGCAGTGCTTGCCACGGTGAACCGCATGCTATCCTGACCAGCCGCATCGCCCGGGATAATGTCCAAAATATCGCCCTTCAGAGTCAACCGGGAACCTTAAGCCGCTGTATCACCTGTCATGGTGTTACCCCTAATGGGCCGGGACCTCATGATATAATAACAGGCGACCAACCTCCGATTCTGGCGACCATACCGCAGCAAAGCGTTCATGTCGGAGGGCATTTAGGGATCAGAGTAACTGCGACTGATGCTAATAGTGATCCGATCACCCTTACTGCGCAGTTATTGCCTCTTCATGCCAGTTTCTCGGATTCAACAGGCGGTGTGGGCGGATTAACGTTCGATCCGGATTCGACGCAGGTTGGTCCGCATAGTATTAGATTAATCGCAAGCTCCACAACTTTAGCCGATACCGAAATGGTATCAATTTCGGTTATCACGGGCGGACCCGGATGCAGTTATGTTGTGGGCGATGCTAATGGCTCGGGTACCTTTACCGGTCTTGATGTTACTTACAGCGTTCGCTACTTCAAGGGCGGTTCGCCTCCATCATATTCCTGCGAATGCACTCCCGGTCATATCTGGTATGTATCAGGTGATGTTAATGGAAGCTGTACTTTTAGCGGTTTGGATGTTACTTATATGGTCAGATATTTCAAGGGAGGACCTGGACCGATTCCCTGCCCGGATTGTCCGCCTGCAGGTGTAATACTGGCTCCGAGGTCGCTACTCATACCGATGGAAACAGATATGAAGAAATCTGGAATCAAGATTGAGGGGAAATAAGATAAAAGTTTCCCTAATTACCATATTTTTCCAAACGGTTTAATTGGCAATAAA
>DOTU01000032.1:0-2306 GCA_003520965.1 Candidatus Zixiibacteriota bacterium | reverse complement strand
TATATGGTCAGATATTTCAAGGGTGGTCCGGCGGCGATGCCTTGCCCGGATTGCCCACCAATCGGGCTTATGCCACTCGTTGTCCCCAATCATAAAAATAGTTTAGGCTCTTCGGCAGGGATCAATTTAGAGAGGTAGCGTAGCCAACAGGCGGCGGCGAGATGCCGCGCCGAAAGGAACAATTTTAGCGTAAAAAAACCGGGGATCAGGCGATCCCCGGTTCTGTTTTATACCATTCTATTCCCTGATTCGCTCTATGTCCTCGAATTTGCCGATCACCACCATGATATCGGTATCTTTGAATACTGTTTCGGGCGGCGGGACAAATTTGAAATTACTTTGTAGAACATCTTTAATCGCGATAAGCTCAACATGATATTTTTGTCGAAGCTTGAGCGAGGCGATCGTTTTTCCATGAAAATGCATCGGTGGAGCAATCTCGGCAACGGTATAATCTTCACCCAGAGGGATAAAATCAAGGAGATTGGGCCGTGAAAGGGATCGGGCCAGTTTTTTGGCCATCTCCTCCTCGGGGAAAACCACTCGATCGGCACCTACCGCCAGAAGAATGCGGCCATGATCGGGATCCTCGGCTTTAACAATGATCTCACGGCACTTGAGCTCCTTAAGATGTAGAGTAATTAAAATTGAGGCATGCTGATCGACTCCGGTCGAAACCACGGTAGCGTCGAAGCTTTCAATATCAAGCTGGGTTAGAACCTCGATGTCGGTGGCATCAGCCAAAAGCGCCTGATTGGAAAAGCTCTGGATCGCCTGCACCTTCGACCGGGTTTTGTCAATTGCCGTAAGATTATGTCCCTCGCTAAAGAGTGTTTTAACCACGCCGGTGCCGAAGTTACCAAGCCCGATTACCAGAAAATGTTTCACCTTACACCTCTCTCCAGCATCTATTTCGATTTATTGATGCTAACCAATCATTACGCTTTCTTCAGAATATGAAATCCGATCGGCGCCCTCCGGCCTGGCGATTACATAAAACATGGTCAGCAAGCCTACCCGCCCGATTATCATCATTATAATTAATATCAATTTCCCCGGCGTATGCAAGCCCGGAGTAATTCCCGTTGATAGCCCTACGGTACCGAATGCCGAAACTGTTTCGAAAAGATAATCCAATTCGGCCCCCTTGGGCATTTTCGACGGCGAAAAGTTGCTTTCGAATAGCAGCAGGGTAATGGTGGCGACAAATAGCAGCAGCACCGCCAATATGAATATCGATACAGCTTTTATTACGCTATCGCGGGAAACCGTCCGCTTGAAAATCTCCACGTCGGCCTGGCCATGAAGACGCGCCCGAATAGCCATCACAATAACCGCGAAGCTCGATGTCTTAATACCACCGCCGGTGGAGCCTGGAGACGCACCGATTATCATCAGAAGTATGGTTATGAGAATGCTGAAAACGGTGAGGTTGTTTTGCGGTACGGTGTCAAATCCGGCTGTGCGGGGAGTTACCGCCTGGAAAAAGCCGCTGACAATTTTCAAGTGCCAGGGATCGCTCCCGTAAGCGTTGTTCATTTCAAAGAGTACGAATAGGATTGTGCCTATTGCCAGTAATAGGGCCGTGGTAACGATTACCAGTTTGGTATGCAGCGTTAGCCTTTTGCGCTTACGGATATTTTTTATTCGATCGGCGATTTCCATATTAGCCGTAAAGCCGATACCGCCAATAATAATCAACATCGCCACACCCAATACGACTGCGATATTCGAGTGATAATCCTGAAGGCCGTTTTGGGCGATACTCAAACCGGCATTATTGAAAGCCGAAACTGAATGGAAAATGGCAAAGTAAAGCGCATGCAGGGGATCAAGCCGAGTGGAAAACGGGAAATAGAGAAAAATTACACCTATCCCCTCAACAATCAACGTTACAAAAAATGCTGATTTTAAAATCGATTTAACCTGCAACGTAGCCCGGCTGGTGAACGTTTGTCGAAGGTCAAACACTTTCCCCGATGAGATGCGCCCGGCAAAGACCAGGAAGAAAAGAGTTGTGAAGGTCATCACTCCCAGCCCGCCAAGTTGCATGAGGATTATAATTATGACTTCACCAAACGTTGAGTAACTATTGGGGATATTAACAACCGTTAATCCGGTTACGCAAAACGCCGAAGTTGCTGTGAATAGTGCATCAATAAATGAAACCGTCCCCTGCTCAGCGCTAAGCGATGAAAAAAGAAGAATGCCTCCAAGGATAATTGGAATAATAAACCAGACAATGATCTTAACGGCGGGAGGAATTTTCCGAAAGGCCGACTTCATCTTGCTTAAAGTTCCAGATA
>DOTU01000255.1:2302-3917 GCA_003520965.1 Candidatus Zixiibacteriota bacterium | reverse complement strand
CCTCCGCCGGACAGTATAGCTTTAAGGCGATCGCCGTTCTAGATTCTTCCTCTTTAACAAAGCTCTGCGATAGACCCGAAAGAGACGAAAAATAGATCACTATCCAAAGCAGCGAAGCCTGCAAAATAGGGGATAGCCCGGCCCCGCCCACCGCCCAGGAGACCGCGAAAACAGTCACCACCGCAAACATCAAGATAGCGTTGATTGCATAGCGGGTGCGAAGTTCGCTCTTGATATCCTTGAAAAATACAGCCAGCGATTTACTGACCGAGCCTGATGATCTGGTCTCCATACTCCAGTTCCGTTTTTTCGTTGGTGGCGATAACTATTACGCCCTTATGGGTTCTGATAATCTTATCTACAATCTCTTTGCCTTTATCATCAAGATTGGCTGTTGGCTCATCTAAAAGCAAAAGCTCAGGGTCGCGTAATAAAGCCAGACAATATTTAAGCCGCTGTTTCATTCCGGATGAATATGAGCCTACCAAATCAGCCCCTCTTCCATCGAGGCCGACATCAACCAACTTGGCGTAAAGCTCATTCTCCGTAAAATGATACCCGGCTACTCCTGCAAAAAAAGTAAGGTTTTCCAAAGCAGAAAGCTCATCATAAAGTACCAAATCGGGAGAGACTAAACCGATATGCGGTCGCATCTCCAAACCGGTTAGCTTTCTCTCTCCGATTTCCAGAGTCGCCTTCCCCTTGGTGGGACGGATAAAGGCGCAAAGCACTCGAACCAATGTTGATTTACCGGAGCCGTTAGGGCCGGTAATAACCAGCCTGTGGCCACTTTCAACAGTAGCTGAGATATCCGAAAAAACGGGTCGGCCAGGGTATGCCTTGGCCAACCCGTCTATATTCAGTCTAATTTCCATCAGCGTAATAAAACTAAATCAACCGCCTCATCTCAAGTAAAAAGATTACTGCTCTCCATGACAATAACCGCAGAACCCCCGCCCCGGTTCGTTGGTGCTGATATGGCATTGGAAACATTGGAAACCGGGATCATTATGCCACGGCCCATGCCCAAGGTCGGTTATCGATGATGCATGAATAGTCGGGTTGTTTCCTCTAATTCCATCACCATCCCAATGACAGCCGGGTTGAGCGCACGTGGAGGCAGGCTCGTCATGGCAAGCGGCACAGCTCTCCATATCTCTCTGAGCTTCCTGGGCATGTGTCGATGGATTCGTGCGTGGATTCCAGTTTGCTGTTTGATGGGATTGTGGAATATTTCCCTCCTGCTGATGGCATGGTACGCAGAACGCTTCCTTATCGTGACAACTCTGGCATTGAACTTCTTTGCCTTTGGCGTCGAGAGAATGATTGAACCGGTAATTTAGATCATGTACCGAGCCAGTGAGGTTGTCTCCGGCGTGGCAATCGCTGCAGAACGTTTCGGCTTGATGGCAGGGCTGACATTTTTTACGGTCATTAGCATTAGCGTCAAATTTGTGCGAATGTTTATAATCTGTCGGATGCATGAGCTTTCGAACTTCAGCGGGCTTAGTGTGACAGATTTCACAGGTAGCTGGAGCTTTGGCGTCATCGTGACATTTGAAACAGGTTTGCATAGCCGGGAAGTTATCAGATTTCAACGGGCCTCTTGTTTTAT
>DOTU01000255.1:0-1999 GCA_003520965.1 Candidatus Zixiibacteriota bacterium | reverse complement strand
ATGCCCTTTGTGAGAGAAAATTAACTCCTGATGAGGTAATGCCACGCCGGTCGGATTTTCAGGATTTTTATGGCATAGGCGGCAATCCTGGGGAGCATTTTCCACCGAATGGCATTGAGAGCACACGTCGTGGCCCGGGATATTGTGGTCCTGGGCAGATGTACTCTGGGCTACGTTATGACATGTCTGGCACTCCACGCCACGATCACCGATATGAGCCGCATGGTTGAACATAACCCCGGATTGTACTGGCGCATAGGCCGCAATTGCAGCCGCGATGATTACGTTTATAAATAATGGCGTCATTTACCCTCACCTCCCGTGGACTCGTTGATTATTCGTCTTAAGCTGTACTCAAGCTTCAGGTAGAATCTGGTATCGTATTTGTAATCGAGATTGGAAAGCAGTTGCACTTCAACGCGTGTTTGAAGATTCTTCACGACTTTGCAATTAGCGCCGAGAACGGTCGCCAGGCTGTGAGTATAATCCAGCTCATCTTTGTCAACTTTGTAATCGAAAATATCGCCGTGCAGGTAAACCTCAAACATATCAGTAACATTGTAAGACAAGGAGCCAAATCCGCCGATCTGCCTGCCGCCATAGCCATCGGAGAAGATAAAACCAGCCGACTGTCCGAGGTAACTTCCTCCCAGTGACATCCGGAAATTTCTATCGCCTTTTAGTTGGGTGAAGGTGAAAGATGTGATGGCATAAAGATCCGGCATTAGCTTCATCGTAGGGCTAATCCGTACCTGATGATACGGTTTGCTGTTAAAGACCGAAAACATGCTGTGCAATGGAATCGATGGTCGGCGATAGAGATATTCCAGGCTCACATAATGCCCCTGTGGACATCTTATCGTTGGCCTTACTGTCAGGAGCTGTAGCCTATTTTGAAAAAGGTCATAATCGCCTCGCCCGAATAAGCTGCACATTTTATCGGCGTAAGAGAAATCAAGACCGCCCAATTGTGAATCAAGGTTGTCCATGAAATTTCTCTGCTGGAATGAGGCTCCGAAAACCCAGTTATGCAATCCTTTGTATTTAAGATGTCCACCGTAGGCGTTCCCCTTTTTCCAGGAGTTAATTTCGTCGAGATCATAAAAAGTCAGTCCCGGAGTGGTGCCGGCATAGCCCGTAAACGAGAGGCCGCTCTTATGCGAGAGATCAACCCTGCCACCGTCCAGGGTAATGCCGCCAAGTCCTGCAAATACAAATTGCCTGCCCGCCCGCGCAGTTAGCATCCTGTTAGCGGTGACATACTCCAGGTAAGCGCCGTAAACTCGCAAATCGGGGTCGCTGGCATATTTGTGCGATAGATCCGAGGCCACCCGGCCGCGGGCAAAAATCGATAAACCCGGGATAAACGCATCCCGCACCCCCAAACGAAGTCCTTCCAATGAACACAATTGCGATTGCGTTTGCGGGAATCTGCTTTTATAGGAGTAAAACTCCGCCCAGGCCCCGCCGTCAATGACTGCTGCCAGGGAAGGAATGGCAGCAAGCCAGAGTACGATAAAAACCGTTAGAAACTTTTTTCGCATTTTCCCTCCGTAATTGCGCTTCTGTTTCAGCCTTTATTAGATCTGTTAATAATTATCATTAAGTCTTTCGACTCAAGAACGCTTTTATGGCATGCATTAACGGCATACCTGTTGCGCGATATTCAATTGATATAATAAAGCTCCCCATCAACTGATACTACCCGGATGGATAATTTATATAATATCAAATAACCCCAAAATGCAAGCAAGAAAATAGCCCTAACGGCGCTCTATTGTTGAGAACCATGGCCTCCTTTGATTCAAACAGCTTGAAAATTATTGAAAACCATTCTTGGAAATCAGTTTCAGACGATTTTATAAACATTTTTATAACAGCAATTCGTTGTAGAAAATATAATTTCCCCGCCATTAACCGTTGACTCAGGAAAAGTTCAGCCTTATAATGCGCACATGAAAAAAGTGCTAATAATGGTTTTTGTGCTATCCTCTTTTGC
>DOTU01000066.1:835-4489 GCA_003520965.1 Candidatus Zixiibacteriota bacterium | reverse complement strand
CGATACAGCGGGCCAGGCCGATCATTATCAGCCCAACCATATATTCTGGATAGCTCCGTAGGAAAATTATGGCCAGAAAGAACATCAGAACCGGGCCGATCAGCCAATTTTGGATAAGTGAAAGGCCCAAAACTTTCCAATCCCGGAATATCTTCCCCATTTCTTCATATCTTACTTTGGCCAGGGGAGGGTACATCATCAGGATCAGCCCAATAGCTATAGGAATGTTGGTCGTCCCAACCTGGAAATGCCCGATAAAACCTTCAACTGAGGGAACGAAATACCCCAGCCCTACGCCGACCGCCATTGCCAGAAATATCCACAGAGTAAGAAAACGGTTAAGAAATGATAACTTATGCTTTGGTCCTGGCGCCATTTACTTTTCCCTTATGAGTTCCACGACTATTCTTGCCATGATATAGCCGTTTGCAGGTGACATTTATATCCTCTTGAAGCAAAACCTCGATCTTTTTTCTGTCATTGGTGATATTCTCGCTTTGAGCGATAGATCCCTTGACCAGCCGCAAAGCATCTCCAACAGCCGTCGAAAATTCGGGTATGTTCAGTTTGTAGAATACCCATCGACCGGCCTTTCTTCTGAGAATAAGGTCAGCATCCTCCAAGATGGACAGGTGCTTTGAAATAGTCGATGGGGCCAGATTAAGCGCGTCCGTAATCTGACACACACATAATTCACCGACATCGAGCATCATCAGGATTCTTATCCTGGTTTCGTCAGACAAGGCTCCCGTTATGCCAAGCAGGCTTCGCATTTCGGCGTTATATTTCGTCATGTGGTGAAGTATAATAATTAATGGCTTTTTGGCAAGACCTTTTTATTACTCCATGATACCAAAGGCCTTGGTAATCCAGACGTGGTACTCTATCTCTCTTCCTTTTAATGCCTTTAGTTAAACTATAAAGGCCACACATGTCTACAATCTTGTGCTTTTTTTCACTTTCTTATTGACTATTGCTGAGCGAATAAATATCTTGTTTCCTACAATGAATAGCATCAAATTTAGTACAAATCAACCGACTTGTGCCTTTTAAGGAGCTATAGATATGAAACGTTTTGAATTGCGCGTTGACCCTCTTACCAATGAAATTTATTATGATGTCCACCTGGCGGGGCGCGCCCTTTTACAGGACCCCCTGCTGAACAAGGGCCATGCTTTCCCCCATGACGAGCGCGCGGAGTTCGAGCTGGTGGGCCTGATGCCCGATTCGCTGGGGTCGCTTGAGGATCAGATCGATCGGGATTATAATATCTTCAAATCCCAAACCAGCGACTTGGAACGATATGTCAATCTGGCTGCCTTGCGGGATCGCAACGAGACCATCTATTTTGCGCTCTTAACCCGGCATATCGAGGAAATGTTGCCAATAGTCTACACCCCTACCGTGGGATTAGCTTGCCTGAAGCTTTCGCACATTCTGCGCCGCTATCGAGGAGTATATATATCCCCCAATACGGTCAACTATACCGAGCAGATGCTTCGCAACGTTGGGCTGCCCAATATCTCATTGATTGTCGTCACCGATGGCGAGCGCATACTGGGGTATGGCGATCTAGGCGCTGATGGCATGGGGATTCCGATCGGTAAAATAGCCCTTTATATTGCCGCGGCGGGGATTCATCCGGCCTCAACTCTTCCGGTTTGCATCGATGTCGGCACCAACAACGAGCAACTTCTAAAAGACCCATTATATCTGGGGATTAAGAAGAGCCGTCTTCGTGGCGAGGCCTATTTTGAGGTCATCGAGCGCTTTATTCAGGGTGTCAAACGGATTTTTCCCAGGGCGTTGCTACAATGGGAGGATTTCGGAAAAGAGCAGGCATTCGTGCTTTTAGACCGCTATAAAGAACGTCTTCCCAGCTTCAACGATGATATGCAGGGAACCGGAGCAGTCGCCGCAGCAGCCCTGAGAACGACAACCAAAATTAATTGCCGTCCGCTTTCTCAGGAACAGATTGTAATTTATGGCTTTGGCCAGGCCGGAAGCGGCGTAGCTAACGCCATTGTCAATCAGATTCATTCCGAGGAAGGGATTTCGATTGCCGAGGCTCGGAAGCATATTTGGCCGGTAGATAAATTCGGGCTTCTCCTCGATGGTATGAAAGTTGAATCATACCAGAAAGATTTTGTGCATCCACTGGAGGATATTGCCAGTTGGTCGGTTGATAAAACCAAATCGCCCAATTTAACAGAAGTCGTAGCTAACTCAAAAGCGACAATCTTAATCGGGCTTTCGGCTCAGCCGGGGGCATTTGACAAAGCGCTGCTTGCCAATCTTGCTGCCAATACCAGTCGCCCGGTGGTGTTCACCCTTTCCAATCCGACCTCACGCTCTGAAACTACTGCTGCTGCGGTAATGGAGGCCACGGGCGGCCGAGCACTGATTGCCAGTGGCAGTCCATTTCCACCGGTGACATTACCCGACGGCCGTAAAGCGCAGGTTTCACAATGCAATAATTTATATGTATTTCCGGGCATGGGGTTAGGCGCCATAGTCTGCCAAGCCAGTCGGGTGACTCCGACCATGTTCGCCGCCGCCAGCCGTGCGGTCTCGGAAATGGTAACTCAGGCCCAGATGGACGAGGGATGCCTGCTGCCGCCCCTTACCAACGTTCGCGATGTATCGTATCATGTAGCCCTGGCTGTCGCTAAACAAGCGCGCGACGAAGGGCTTGGCTTGATCGCGTCCGACGAAAGGCTCGCCGAGCTTATCAAGAGCGCCATGTGGATTCCAAGATATTATCCATACAGGCGAAACAGGGCATAGATAGCCGGGAAATTTTTGTTAATGGCGTCGAATCACCGTACTCGACGCCATATTTTTTATTTGGAATTTTGGAGATAGCGGAAACCCTAAAAAATAATTGATGATTAATAGATTGCGGTTAATAATGACAGAAGCGTTACGAAATATAAATCCTTGAATATCTTTTTCGTATTATCAATCCCGATAGATAAATTATTATATAAAACGAAACACAACTATATCGAATCCAAAAGTCAATCCATAAATGATTTTTCGGAGACAAAAATGAAACATCTTTTAAAATAATTTTCCTTAAGGACTTGACAAACGACCGCTTTTAACCGAATATAGAGACATGCCGAAGAAAAGAGTATTGTGGTCAGAACAGGATGTTGATTATCACGACGTAGACAAATACTTCGAGTTCTACGACTTGAGTTTGCGCCAGTATTACACTGACATCGTGGAGGTTATCCTCGGCCCGAAAAACATCGAGGGTAAAATCCTCGATCTG
Organism: Candidatus Zixiibacteriota bacterium; assembly: GCA_003520965.1. Lineage (GTDB taxonomy): Bacteria > Zixibacteria > MSB-5A5 > UBA10806 > UBA10806 > UBA10806. Next base: position 1,209 of record DOTU01000066.1, on the reverse strand, counting down.
GGCTGCGGTTTCGGTATTTTGGGGATGAGGATCTGCTCTAAAGATGAGTTCTCGACGGTGATAGGGCTCGAGAGGTCGCGTACTCTGGTTCGGGCCGCCGAGGTTATCACTTCGCGACACGGCTACAATGGCCGGATCACGCCTAAATACTGGCCAGATGATGATTTTCCTTTCCCTGATGACGAATTTGACGCCATTGTCAGTTTCCTTTCTCTCCATCAGTGGAACGATCCCAAAAAAGTTTTCGCCGAAATCGAAAGGGTGCGAAAACCGAATAGTATTGTTTATATCTCAGATTTCAGACGCGATCAGCCATCCATACCGTTCCAGCTTTTTGTGCAGCAGGTAAGATTTGAGATGGGCAAAGAGATCGC
>DOTU01000066.1:0-503 GCA_003520965.1 Candidatus Zixiibacteriota bacterium | reverse complement strand
TTCCGGGATATCGACTTGAAGAAAGTAAATTCTTCCTGAATATTATCTCCGGTCTTCCCGATTTGAGCCAAGCGGAATCCGAAACGGTTAAAAGCGACCAAAATCCGACTCCGGAATAATAATATTCAAATGATCATTCAACCTCCGCCGCGTTTTTTACTTGCCCAGCTTCCCACCCCAATCGAGCGTTTATCTCTTTCTCCCGATCCCGATTCGAACATTGAGATTTTTATAAAACGTGACGACCTGACCGGCTCAATACTCTCCGGTAATAAGGTTCGTAAGTTAGAATTTCTTTTTTATGATCTTTTGGCCTCCAAACGCGATACCGTCATTACCTGCGGCGGGGTGCAGTCGAATCATTGCCGGGCAGTAGCGGCTGTTTGCGCAACCGCGGGTGTTGAATGCCATCTGGTGTTAAAGGGAACTGAGCCCAAAAACCCCAACGGCAATTATTTCCTCTCAAAACTGTTTGGCGCTAAACCAAAATTTATCTCGGTTGC
>DOTU01000180.1:4439-5116 GCA_003520965.1 Candidatus Zixiibacteriota bacterium | reverse complement strand
CACAATGAATTGTGCCCCTACAAAAATCAATAACGCGGTCAGGTGAGGGCACCTGACCGCACGCTAATGGTGCTGATGAAGTAGGCTTATTATAGAGTTGGGCACAACAAGTTGTGCCCCTACACAAAATTAATTATGCGGTCAGGGCAAGCCTGACACGCAATTCAGGGGACATAAGTAGAACCCCAACCAACGCTCAAACAATCTGCAAAGATTACTTTCGCAAGAACTTCTGAAGTCTAAAAATAATAGCTATTAACAGAAGCGGTCAGGTGAGGCCACCCGACCGCACGCTACCATTATTATACAATTCCGCTCTTGCCAAAAGCCCCCCCGGAAACTATCATTGTGTTTTGTGGTTTTACTGTAGGGATTTGATAATAGCAAAGGGGCCTTGTTTGAAAAGATTTTTGCTGAGAACACTGATCACCGCGGCCGCCATCTTTGTGGTGGTAAATATCCTTCCAGGGATTAAAATCGATAGTCCGATATCGTTAATTGTGACAGCGATACTACTGGGGCTGCTCAACGCCGTGCTCAGGCCGCTACTGATATTTCTTACTCTGCCAATTACGGTTTTAAGTTTTGGGCTGTTCATCTTCATCATCAATGGCCTGATACTCTACCTGGTATCGTATCTGGTACCGGGGTTCAAGCTGGCAAATTTCTGGGTGGCA
>DOTU01000180.1:912-4073 GCA_003520965.1 Candidatus Zixiibacteriota bacterium | reverse complement strand
GCGCGGGGAGCTATCCGTTTCAAGAAATAGAGCCGAAATGGCGGAAATTCTGGGAGGATAATAAGCTCTACCAGATCGATCTGGAGAAAGCGCAAAACAAGCTGTACTCGCTGGTGATGTTTTCCTATCCGTCCGGAGACAAGCTTCATGTTGGTCACTGGTATGCTTACGGTCCGCCGGATACCTGGAGCCGCAAGAAAAAGATGGAAGGCTACATCGTTTTCGAGCCGATGGGGTATGACGCGTTCGGCCTGCCGGCGGAAAACTATGCTATCAAGACCGGCATTCATCCGGCCAAATCGACAGCGTCGAATGTTGAATATATCAGGAAGCAACTCAAGCAGATCGGGGCGATGTATGACTGGTCCAAAGAGCTGGCCACGTCAGACCCGAAATATTACAAGTGGACTCAATGGCTGTTCCTGCAGTTTTTCAAACGCGGTATGGCGGTGCGAAAAGAGGCGCCGGTCAACTGGTGCCCGTCATGCAAGACCGTGCTGGCCAACGAGCAGGTCATTAACGGTCACTGCGAGCGATGCGATACGGAGATCACGCATAAGAATCTCAAACAATGGTTTTTCAGGATTACCGAATACGCCGATCGCTTACTGGCAGGCTTGGAGAAACTCGATTGGCCGAATAAAACAATAGCCATGCAGCGTAACTGGATTGGCCGCTCCGAGGGAACCGAGATCGATTTTACGGTCGAAACGACGGGGGAGAGGATTCCAGTTTTTACCACCCGGGCTGATACCCTTTTCGGAGTAACTTATATTGTCCTGGCTCCTGAGCATCCGCTGGTTGGTAAGCTTGTCGCACCGGGTCAGAAAAAGGCTGTTGAAGAGTATATTCAGCAAAGTCGCAAGCTTTCCGAAATTGAGCGTCTCTCAACCGTTAAGGAGAAAACCGGAGTATTCCTGGGAGTATACGGTATCAATCCGATCAATGGCGAGCGTCTGCCGATCTGGATTGCCGATTATGTTCTGGCCACCTATGGCACCGGCGCGGTAATGGCTGTTCCGGGCCACGACCAGCGCGACAATGAGTTTGCCACTAAGTTTGGACTTGAAATCCGCCAGGTTATCGAGCCGTTAGACGATTCGACTATCGATTTAAATAAGGGCGCTTATGAGGAGTACGGCCGGATGGTTAACTCCGCCGAGTTTGATGGCCTCGATTCGCAGGCCGGAATTCATAAAGTTACAGAAAAGCTCAAAGAGCGCGGCCAGGGCGATTTTAAGGTCAATTACAAGCTCAGAGACTGGCTTATATCCCGTCAGCGCTATTGGGGTGCGCCTATTCCGATCATCAAATGCCCGAATTGCGGTGATGTGGCAGTACCCGACGATCAGTTGCCTGTACTTCTGCCAGAAGTTGATGATTTCAGGCCAACAAGCGACGGCCAGTCGCCGTTGGCCAGGTCGCCGGAGTTTGTACACACAACTTGCCCACATTGCGGAGGGCCTGCCGAGCGCGAGGTTGAGACGATGGATACCTTTGTGGATTCGTCGTGGTATTTCCTGCGCTATCTCGATCCCGATTTCGAAAAAGGGCCGTGGAGGCAGGATCTGGCGGAGAAATGGCTACCGGTCGATATGTATATCGGAGGCGCAGAACACGCGGTAATGCATTTGATGTATGCCCGTTTCTTCTGTATGTTTTTATATGATATAGGGTTAATCAAATTTGAGGAACCGTTCCTAAAGCTTCGCCACCAAGGAACAATCACCAGCAAAGGCGCTAAAATATCCAAGTCCAGAGGTAATGTAATTAGCCCGGATTATTTTGTAAGCCGATTTGGGTCTGATACATTTCGGATGTATTTAATGTTCATGGGTTCCTACAGTATGGGCGGAGATTGGGATGATACCGGGATCAATGGCGTTGCCCGTTTCGTGGGACGAGTCTATAGATTAGTGGAACAAAACGCAGAAGGCATGAAATTACGCCATAAGATAACTTATTCTAATATAAAGGATAAGGATGTTTCGTTAAACCATCGGCTGAACCTGACTATTAAGCGGGTTACGCAGGATATCGAGAATCTCGATTTCAATACCGCTATAGCCGCTTGCATGGAATTGGTGAATGATCTTTATAAGATTGCTGATGATGGTAAACTCAAAACCGATTTATTTTATTTTACACTAAAGCAATTGAACCTGATCATGGCTCCGTTAGCGCCGCATTTAGGCGAGGAACTCTGGCATTTATCGGGCGGAACCGGCAGCGTATTCGATCAGAAATGGCCATCATACAACCCAGCAGCGTTAGAGCTGACCAAGATCACGATGGTGGTACAGATCAATGGCAAGCTTCGCGGAAGTTTTGACGTTTCTGCTGATATTAGCGAAGATGAATTATTTGCGCTCGTTACGGGCGACGAGCGCACATCGAAATATCTCGAAGGCAAACAGGTAGTGAAGAAGATTTTCGTTCCTGGCAAGCTGCTCAATATAGTTGTTCGATAAGCCAATCGGAGCCTTGGGAAGGCCGAGATAGAGGTTTATCCATATCGTAAGTTTACATAATATATCTTATAGGACATTGTAAAAGGGGCAAGTAAGGCTTGAGGCGGCAAAATTGGCCCCCTCCCTACGAGGTCGTTGCCATGGCATTGTTCTATACTGATTGGTCTAAACTGACCAGGGAATCGAGTCAGGCCCTGGTAATTCGATCTTGAGAGATTCGGCGGGCGGCCAGAGCTCGAGAGTTTGACCGTCTTCTAGGATTTTCAAACGAACCAGCAGCTTTGTGTTTGATTGGGTAGAAAGCATTACCAGCGGAATAGAAAGCTCCAGAATATCAACAAGCGCGAATTGAACATTCACTGTCCCCTGTGCATTGAACATAACCATACGGCTTTTGGGCTCTATCGATATTTCAGATTTCACGGTATCGAAAAACTCAAATAAAAAGGTGAATCCTTCAAATCGTTTACGATCCACCGTAACGCTGCGATCTATGCGGAAATACAGGCTTTTCTCGTCAAAACCGAACCAGATGCCGGAAAGCAACCTTTCGGCCTTATGCATAGTTGAGCCAGCTTTGGCGCAGTCAAATTGCCCGGCTTGCTGCCACTCATAGAAATGAGTAAGCTTACCATCGATTACAGGCCTTATAAAGTCGATTGGCTTTGTAAAATGAGCGTCAATAAAGCT
>DOTU01000180.1:0-586 GCA_003520965.1 Candidatus Zixiibacteriota bacterium | reverse complement strand
AAATGCGAACGAAACAGCCTATCGAAATCATCGTTATTTGGGCCTATATGGTCAGGACCGAACCACCAGCACCAATCGGAGCCCTCGGAGATAAAGATCTCTTTCCAGGCAAGCTCCATCTTTTTTATATCGAAAGCAGGATTAGCTTTTTGGAACGCCTCCAACTCCTCACGAGCTTTAAAAACCATATCCCAGGCTTTATTATCCTCCGCGTGGCCGATCCAGACCGAGAAGTTATGGCTAATCCAGCTTCCGGGGAAGAGTTTGGGTAGCTTTCCTAAATTTGGGTTTTCGGAGAGAAACTGGCTGAAGGTTACGGTTTCAAGCCAGGGGGAGTTATCGATTTTATTGTACAGAGCCTCAAGGAAATCATGGCCGTCGTTGCGGTAATATTCCCAGGCGTTTTCGCCATCGAGGATGATCGGCACAATCGGGCTTTCGACTCTATTGTTTATAATATTTCTGTGGATTTCCCAGAGTTTGCCCACGAAATCATCAGCTGCTTTCTCAGGGTCCCAGCCAGAATAGACAAAACCGATATTATCTGAAAGAGCATGATCACGAAAGAAAATAGCGATCTGGTTTC
>DOTU01000136.1:3295-6116 GCA_003520965.1 Candidatus Zixiibacteriota bacterium | reverse complement strand
GAGCTTGACGGTCTCTATAAACAGCGCGACCTGCTTAAATCCCAATGGCTGAAGGAAAAATCCCTGATAAATGAGATCAATGCTCTAAAAGAAAAAATTGAAAAGGTAAAATACGATATCGACCAGGCGATCCGAAAAACGGATTATGAGACTGCGGCCAGGCTGCGATATGGCACAACCAACGAGTTGGATAAGCAGATAAAGAAAAAGAAAGACGAACTGACCAAAATCCAGACTGATTCTAAGATGGTTAAAGAGGAGATTGACGAAGAGGATATCGCCGAGGTTGTCTCCAAATGGACAGGTATCCCGATCACTCGCCTCACCGAAACCGAGACGGCGAAACTTTTGCATCTCGAAGAGCACTTGCATCGCCGTATCGTTGGGCAGGATGAGGCTGTCAGGCTGGTCAGCCAGGTAGTGCGCTCATCCCGCGCCGGGCTTTCCGATCCCAATAAGCCGTATGGCTCATTTATCTTCCTTGGTCCAACTGGAGTGGGGAAGACCGAGCTTGCCAAAACTCTGGCAGAGTTCCTCTTCGGTTCGGAAAGCGCCCTGATCAGGATAGATATGTCCGAATATATGGAAAAATACTCTGTCTCACGCCTTATCGGCGCTCCTCCCGGGTATGTTGGTTACGAAGAGGGCGGCCAGCTTACCGAGGCTGTCAGACGTCGGCCGTATGCCGTTATTCTACTTGATGAGATTGAAAAAGCCCATCAGGATGTTTTTAACATATTATTGCAGGTCCTCGATGACGGCCGTCTCACAGATAATCAGGGACGTACAGTCGACTTCAGGAACACGATTTTAATCATGACTTCCAATCTTGGTTCTGATCTTATTATGGAGGAATATGCCTCAGGTTCCGACAATGACAAAGATGGCATTTATGACAGGATCAAATCCAGAGTGCTTCGACTTTTACGTCAAACTTTGAGGCCGGAATTCCTTAATCGAATAGATGAAGTAGTGGTATTTAAGCCGCTTACTGAAAAGGACATAGGGCAGATAGTTGCGCTTGAATTCGCTAACCTACAAAAAAGGCTTTCTGCCAACGGTTTATCAGCTGCCTTAACCGAAAAGGCTATTGCCTATCTGGCCAAGGAGGGGTATGACCCCCAATTCGGAGCCCGGCCGCTCAAACGAGCAATCAAGCGGTCCTTGACAGATAAGATTGCCAACCTTATTCTATCGGGTAATTTGGCGTCTGGCACTAAGATCATTATCGACGCCGATATTTCCGGGCTGGTTTTTCATACTGAAACCGGAGCCGAGGGGAAAGCTGAATAAATAACAGGAGGTTTGTTTGAGGCGGCTGTTTGTATTTCTAACGATTGGATTATCTCTTTTTGCTTGTAGCAAAAAACCGATAATACCATCGGCTCAGGTTCTCTTCGATCAGGCACAAGGATTTGAAAAAACTCAGGAATTTGCCAAGGCTAACGAATCTTATCAGATGTTGATTAATAACTATCCGGCCAGCCCTCTTCGCTACAAAGCCCTGTTTATGTCAGGTTATATTCAGCTTGAGCAGCTTAAAGACAATAAAAAAGCGCTTGAAGCGCTTGAAACTTTAGTCAAGGAATATCCCAACTGCGACCTGGCTGATGACGCCAGGATTTTGCTGAATGTCGCTGTCAGCGGCAAAGATCTCATGTCGGTTTTCCAGGATTCTTTAAAGGGCAAATAGTAAAATACGAAAGTTGCGGCAGGTATTTGGTCCTTTAAGACTGTGACCTGCCGCATTTACTTGTGTAATCCGGCAGATCATGCCCCGGTAAGGTTGGGTCTATGATCTGACGGAACATTTTTCTCTCCCTTTTCTATTGACTGTAGCCGCTGTAGATAGTAATCTCAAGGGCGAAAGGGAGGGGTTTTTGAAGGTTGTCTTGCAACGGGTTTCCAAGGCTTCTGTCGAGGTTTCCGAAGAAATAATAAGCTCAACTGGTCCCGGCCTTCTGCTTTTGGTTGGCGCTGATAAGGGGGATAGCAACAGAAGCGCCGATATTCTGGCAGATCGCATTTTGGGCCTTCGTATTTTTGAAGACGAAGCCGGAAAGATGAATTATTCTATCGCCGATAAGCGGGGCGAGATTCTGGCTGTCTCGCAATTTACTTTGTCTGGTGATATCTCGAAGGGGAGAAGGCCGTCCTTCTCGACCGCGATGGAACCCCTGGAAGCCCGAAAATTATTCGATTATTTTGTTGATAAACTTAAGGAAAGTGGTTTGGTTGTGCGGACCGGCGAATTTGGCGCTAAGATGATTGTGCGCCTGGCAAACGATGGTCCTGTTACTTTCATGTTGGAAGGGTAATGGAAGTTTCGACTACTAAAATAATTTTGGCCTCGGGCTCTCCCCGTAGAAAGGAATTGCTCTCCGATTTGGGATACCAATTTGACATTATCATTCCCAATCTCGATGAGAGCCTCCTGCCCCGCGAAAATCCATCAGAGCATGTACTCAGGTTGTCATTAGCTAAGGCTCGCGCTATTGCTATGGAGCATTCCGATGATATCATCATTGGCGCCGATACAATAGTTGTTTTGGGTGATAAAATTCTTGGCAAACCGGCTTCACCCGATGAAGCTGTTTCCATGCTCAAATTGCTCTCGGGAAAACCGCACATAGTTTATACCGGTTTAACATTAATGATTCTGAATGAAAATATTATTAAATCCGATTACGATGCCACTAAAGTTGTTTTCAACGATCTCGAGGAAAGCGCTATCGAAAAATATGTAGCCAGCGGTGAGCCGCTCGATAAAGCCGGAGCCTACGGCATCCAGGGAATGGGATCGTTTTTAGTCAATCATTAT
>DOTU01000136.1:0-2926 GCA_003520965.1 Candidatus Zixiibacteriota bacterium | reverse complement strand
TAACCGTCGATCAGCTTTCAGCCCTGACCAAGATAAATCCATCATTTATCGACGCGCTCGAGAGTGGCCGCTGGGATTTACTTCCCGGCCGGGTCTATCTGAAACCGTTTGTAAAAATTTGTGGCGAGGCCCTGAATCTGGATGTCAGAGAGCTTTATGATAAAATCGACGGCCTGACCCCGGAAGATAAGAAAAAATATGATGTTCCAATATCCGATCCTGCTCCTTTAGCGCCCGTTGCACAAAGGGTCGATTATAAAATTCCTATCGTGGCCATATCGGTTCTCACGATAATTCTTTTAATCTCTTTTGTGGTAAAAACCCGTCAAAAAAGCGCCGGAACCAGGGGAGATTTTGTTTTGCCCGCTCGTACATTATTCAAGAGAGGGGCGATCAAATGGGAGAGACCTTGGGAACGTCCTTCACCCTATTTTCAAGATAATCTAAGCCAGAGGTTGCGTCTGGAAACAACCTGCGAAATCTCGGCCTTAGTGATTGCCGATCAGGATACTCTATTTAAAGGAGTTATATTATCCCAGAGCGGAAAGACCTTTTATGCCGATAGCACATTCCGACTTTCTCTTTCGCGCAACGATTGCGTGATAGCCTTTCTCAATGGAGTTAAAGTGGAAGGTATAGGTATCAGTTCGAAAAAACTCAACAATTTTGTAATTCAAAAAAAGGACGAGATCGGCCCTGATGAAATTAAATAAGTTCAAAGAACATTACGCCAAATTTGTCTACGAGCGAAGCGATGTCGAGCCGGTATCGTTTTTGACTGAATCTCTTGCCTTAAAACCCTGCCTGGTTCTTATGCCCAATAAGCTTGAATTGATCAAACCGGCATCCGAAATCCTGCCCGATATAGCCGCCGCCCTTACCAATCGTAGTTTGAAGATCTTACTTAGCTCTAGCATAGATCCTGAATCGCATTCGTATATTAGAAAGTTTTTCATAATCCGTGCCGAACCGGGCGATTACGATACCTTTTTGCTTCCTAAAAAACAGTTCATCGATAAGGTTTCCTATGGCGGTGTTGGCATAGTCATAGACCTTGATTTGCGGCCCAATCTTTTTAACGCTGTTTTGGCCCTGCGCAGCGGCGCCAAGGTGAGAACATCATTTGACAAAGCTGTAGGCCTCCCCTACTATAATATGATAGTAGGCCCAAGCGAGCCGGAAAAGAATCCGAAAGCCTCGTATAGGGTCATGGCTGATGTGCTTGGCAATTTTAGTTTCTAAAGGAGAGATTCGTGTATTTATCCCAGCTTGAGATACTTGGATTCAAATCGTTTCCCGACAAAACCACTCTCGAATTTAGCGGTGATGTTACCGCCGTTGTCGGTCCCAACGGCTGCGGTAAAACCAATATTCTCGATTCCATCCGCTGGGTCCTGGGCGAACAACGCTCATCCGCTCTGCGAAGCTCCAAGATGGAGGAGGTTATTTTTAACGGTACTGCCCAGCTTAAACCGCTTGGCCTGGCCGAAGTTAATCTGACCATAAAAAATAATCGCGGCATCCTGCCGGTCGAGTATGATGAAGTTGTAATCACCCGCCGTCTGTACCGTTCAGGGGAATCTGAATACTTATTAAACAAAAGCCAGTGCCGTCTTAAGGATATCATGGAGCTATTTTATGATACCGGTATGGGGCCGCACGCGTATAGCGTCATTCAACAGGGCATGGTTGACGCTATCCTTTCGGATAAAGCAGAGGATCGCCGCAACCTTTTCGAAGAAGCCGCCGGAGTTACTAAGTATAAGCATCGCAAAAAAGAGGCGATCGCCAAGCTTGAAGCCACCAAAGCTGATCTCTTACGCCTTGGGGATATCATAGCCGAAATCGATAAACAGGTTGGTCAATTAAAACGGCAGGCGGCCCGTGCCCGGGCATTCAGCCGTCAAAAAGACGAATTAAAATCGATCGAGTTGACTCTCGCCGCCAGTCTGCTTTATGATTCGCAGGGAAAACATCACGAACTTGAAATCAGACGGGGAAATCTGCAAGTCGAACATTCCGCTGTCAGCGCCGATTATGAAAAGCGTGAAATGAGCCTCCAGGAATCCCGTCTTAAAATGCTCGAACTTGAACGGCAGGCCTCCGAACGCAGGCAGCAGCAATCCGATTTTACCGCCAAAGCGGCTGAGATCGAAAGCGAGATCAAGCTAAATAAGCACCGTATTGAAACGGCTGCCAAAGAGATTGAAAATGGCGCCGGCGAAATAACCGCATTGAATGAACGGATCATTTCACTCCGCCAGGGGGCTGATGATAATAATTTAAAACTTTCCGGTATGGATAACCAGAAGCTGGAGCTTCTAACCATAAGCACCGAGCTTGAAAATCAACTTTCCGAAAAAGCTAGGGAGCTTGCTCCATGTGAAGCTGCCGTTAACGAGACCCGTGCGCGCAATACTACGATCGCCGAAAAAATATCCGCGCTCAAAGCTGAGACCTCCTCGATTACTGAGATGAAACAAAACTTGGAGAAGAAGCTTTCCGAGGTTCGCCAGGATGCGCAGGTTATCGATCAGACCAGAAGTGCGGAGCAGGACGGCCTGACTGCGCTTGAGCGTCGTCACTATGAACTTGAACAATCATTAGGGATAATTAAGGGTAAGATACAAACCAAGTCTGGTGAAATTACAGGAATTGAAAATAATTTGGCCCAGCTTCGTGAGGGTTCTTCAAAGGATAAGGCCGAGCTTTCCGGCCTCTCCGCTCGTCAGGAACTGCTTGGACAGTTAATTGAATCTGGCGAGGGTTACTCCAGCGGCGCAAAATCCTTGATGAGCTGGGATTCCAGGCCAACTGGTATGTTGTCGCCGCTGGCAGAGATTTTGGAAGTGCCTGAAAAATACCGTATCGCTGTGGCGGCTGCGCTTGGAGAACAGAGCGAGATCATTCCTGTGAAATCTCTTGA
>DOTU01000368.1 GCA_003520965.1 Candidatus Zixiibacteriota bacterium | reverse complement strand
AAGACCAGGTTCAACGCGGTTTTGCATACGCTATCGTAGACGAGGTTGATTCGGTTCTAATCGACGAAGCCAGAACCCCTCTAATTATTTCCGGGCCGGTGGAATCGACGCTTAATTTCCGGTTTACCGATATGCGTCCGCTGGTGGCCAACGTGGTAAAACGTCAGAACCAGCTTGTAGCAACTCTCTTAGATGATTCCGAAAAGTTGCTCGACGAAGGCAAATTTGATGAGGCATCGGAAAAGCTGTTAATGGCTCATCGCGCCGCACCAAAAAATAAACGTTTGATGAAGTTAAATAAGGAAAAGGGCGTTCGCAATCTGATTGAGGAGCGCGAAAATACTTATCGCCGCGACAAGATACTTCATGAGGTCGACGAGAAGCTGTATTTCACAATCGACGAGCGGGAGCATACGGTCTATCTCAACGAGCCGGGCCTGAAAATGATGTCAATCGAGGATCAGAAGCTTTTCGAAATTCCGGATATCGCCGAAGGGCTGCATCAAATTGAAGAGGATGAAACTTTCACTCCCGAACAAAAAGCAAAAAAGAAAGAGGAACTGTACAGTCTTCATGCCGCGAAATCGGAGAAGAACCACGCCATAAACCAACTTCTGCGCGCCTACCAGCTTTTCGAGAAGGATGTCGAATATGTGGTGCAAGAAGGCAAGGTCCTGATTGTCGATGAGTTCACCGGCCGACTCATGCCGGGCCGTCGCTACTCCGACGGTTTGCATCAGGCAATCGAAGCCAAGGAAAGCGTGACCATCGAAGGCGAGACTCAAACTCTGGCTACGGTAACGCTTCAGAACTTTTTCAGGATGTACAATAAGCTTTCGGGCATGACCGGTACCGCGGAGACCGAAGCGGCTGAGTTCTGGGAAATCTACAAGCTTGACGTGGTGGTAATCCCCACCAATCAACCTGTACGCCGAATCGATTTTGATGATGTTATCTATCGCACTCGCCGCGAGAAATATAATGCCATTATCGAGGAGATTGTCAGGCTTCATAAGAAGAATATTCCGATTCTGGTGGGTACTATTTCCGTTGAAGTCTCCGAAACGCTATCGCGAATGCTGAAGCGACAGGGAATTGGCCATTCGGTTTTGAATGCAAAGTTCCATCAACAGGAAGCCGAGATAGTGGCCAAGGCCGGTACAGAGGGGGCAGTGACAATCGCTACCAACATGGCGGGCCGTGGAACGGATATCAAGCTGGCGGATGAGGTTGTCAAATCACCCTACTGTATGCTTATCTCGCGAGTAAAGGGTGACCTAGAATGCCCGTTCTATAAAGAACTCAAATGCGATAACGATGTCCCTTGCGGGTTGCATATTATCGGCACCGACCTGCATGAATCGCGACGGATTGATCGTCAGCTACGAGGCCGCGCAGGCCGTCAGGGAGACCCCGGCGGCTCGGTATTCTATCTTTCTCTCGAAGATGACATGATGCGTATTTTCGGCGGCGGGCGAATTGAGCGGGTCATGGATACGTTGGGCTGGAAAGATGGCGAGGCGATTAATCATAGCATGGTAACAAAGGCAATCGAGCGAGCCAGAAAACAGGTTGAGTATAATAACTTCTCTATCAGGAAAAACCTGGTGGAGTATGATAATGTGATGAACTCCCAGCGCGAGGTGATTTATAACCGTCGCACCGATTTCCTTAAAGGGAAAAACCTTAAAGAGGAAGCCCAAGAGATGGTGCGGGAGATTGTCGAGAAGAAGGTTTGGGAATTTTGCCCGGAGAAATCATACTCAGAGGAGTGGAATTTCAACGGATTGCGCGAGGAACTTAGAAAGCTATTCTTATTGGATATTCGTTACAGCCCGGAAGAGTACGAGAAGCTCACCCAGCATAAGCTGATCGAGAATATCTACGATGCAGCGATCAAGATATACAATGAAAAAGAGCAGATCTTGGGCGAGGATATCATGCGTCGGCTGGAGCGGTTTGCGTTTCTCTCGGTTTACGATACCCAGTGGAAAGAGCATCTCTATGAGATGGATCAGCTCAAAACCGGTATCGGTCTGCGCGCTTACGGCCAGCGCGATCCGGTAATCGAATACAAGAAGGAAGCCTACACCGAGTTCCAGGCGATGATCGATAGAATCGATGAAGAAGTTATCGGCATGATCTACAAGATGAAGCCGATGATGGAACCGACACGTATGCCTCAAGGTCAGATGGTGGCTGCCAAGCAATCGGCGGTGGGCATGGGCGTTCGCGCCGGAGCGGCGGCCAATGAAGAGTATAACGGCCCGATGGCAGAGGCAGCCGAGCGCGGTGAGGAAAAGAAAAAGCCGATACGGGTTACTAAAACTCCTGGCCGCAATGATCCTTGCCCGTGCGGCAGCGGCAAGAAGTATAAGCAGTGCCATGGGAAGTAAGGTAGGTTGCGGATAAGGCCAAAACGCTGCGGGCACAATAAATTGTAACACGCGGCGTTTTTTATTAGATATAAAATTCGTCAGATCACTCCGCCTTCGGCGTCTAAGACCTAACAAAACCGGCGAATTGGGATCAATCATGCTTATATTTCATCAAATTACCAACATTATGGAGGCCGAATTTAAGGCGGCAATGGAAATCTATCGCCAGTCATTTCCGGAAAATGAAAGGCAACCGATAGATAAAATCGAGGAGCGCGTAAAGGCAGGGTTTTCGGATTTGATTGTGGGCGAGAAAGATGGCATAGTCGTATTTATGGCAATATTGTACCCGTTACGAGGAACGAATTATATCTTGTTGGATTATATAGCGACGGCCCCGGATTATCGAAATCAAGGTATTGGGGCGGAATTTATGATGGAAACCATTGAATCTCTTCAAAAGGAAAGGAAATTCCTTTTATTAGAGGTAGATGATCCTCAGTTTGGCGAAAGCAAGGAAGATAAGCAAAGAAGGGTTGGTTTTTATCAGCGTCTTGGCGCTAAAATATTTAAGGATGTTAAATATTTTCTTCCCCCCTTTTCGTCGGATTTTCCTACGGAAATGATATTGATGATGTTACCAGCCCCGAAAGGTATGATAATCGAGGGAGCGGTTGTGAGGAATTTGATTCAACAGATTTATAGAGAGCTGTATGATCGTGGGCCGGATGACCGGTTGTTGAAATCAATTATTGGTGATGTTCCTGGGCAGGTGGAGTTGGTTGAATATTAGCGGCAGCCATGCCGGATGATCAAACAGACAGCTTAAAAGAGTCAAGACCCCCCAGGGTCTTGACCTACAAAAACAAAATAAATCAGGGGCCTCAAGTTTGTACTAACCTCAAGGCCCCGTCAAGCAACCCCGGTATCCCAACCGATGATGCTATATATTTTATTTACTTCCAAGCTGTTTGTTTGTTCGCCACTTTCTCGTGTTTTATTTGCCAGTAACGCCAGTAGGTGTAAACTACCGGGATAATTTCAAGCGTGAGAAAAGTCGAACTGATCAACCCGCCAATCATCGGGGCGGCGATCCGCTTCATAACATCGGAGCCTGCCCCCTGCGCCCAGAGCAATGGCACCAAGCCGATCATGGTGGTCCCGACGGTCATCAGCTTGGGGCGAACGCGCATTACGGTCCCCTCCATGTGCGCCCAGATGATGTCATCGAGATTGCGCATCAGCCCGGCTTTCTTGCGACGCTCGTAAGCGTGATCCAGATAGAGCACCATGACAATTC
>DOTU01000087.1 GCA_003520965.1 Candidatus Zixiibacteriota bacterium | reverse complement strand
GGCGAGAGAACGAAGAAGTAGATCATCATGAACAGGCCTTTAGGGTTCTGGATTGCGTTGGGAGAGGAAAGCCCGACAATAGTTACCGTAACCAGCGCCACCATTGTTACTATCGAATAGCGCCATTGCTCTTTGCGGTACCTGATGCGATCGTAGTGCAGATCGACCAACGAGCCGATCCCCACGACCATGGTGAAGATGCCGACAATAATTGTCCAGTTGTTGGCATACTGATATATGGCTGCCGAAACATAATGCGGTACGAAATACTGGAAGGCCATGAAGGCCCCACAGACAGAGAGTATTAAAAGCGGGACTTCTCTTTTCAACTAACCTCCCTGAATAAACGCCGAGAAAGAGCTCCCGGCCGATGACGAGAAGTAATAGATTGCCGCTCCGATTATCATCAGAGCGATCGCCACTACTTTTCCCCAGTCCTGGGCTTTGATTGTGCCAAGCTGCGCCGGTTCTTGGGAAAGATAAGCCGAGGCTGCGTACAGCTCCTCACCCATCAGCGTATAATCGCAGGCGGCGATGAAGAACGGTATCTGCACCAACTCGTCTGTGCCGGCTATCTGAATCGAACCGGCGATAAAACCTGTCTCGGAGAGCACCAGCGATTCAGCGTAGAATTTTCCCATATAGAAATTTGTGGCGGGACGTTCCCTAAGCATGGTGCCGTTAACCGACGCCGTGTATGGGAACTGATCCTGGGTTACAAAATAAATGTCGCGTTCATTGAAATCGTCCGGTCTGCCAGCAGCGGAATATGATTCCTTTACCACTTCCTGGCAAATCGTCATTACCACCGGATCGTAATTCGGGACAATGATCCTGGTTTGGTATTCAGCCACCTTTTTAGCAACCCGTCCCAGGATAGTAAATGCCGCAATCGTGGCTACCTGCGATGGATCACCCAGGCCCGGCACGAACAGGATTGGACGGCCCATCTCGGTTGCGCGGCCGATGGCCTCATCGACAGCGTCGATTCCGGCGATTGGCCTGACATATACTTTCTTGCCGCTTCTGGCCTTGGTAATAAACAGCACCGCTCCGCCGCTGAAAAGAAGCATCATGGCAAAAGCGAATATTCTCCCCGTATGGAAAAACTGCGGCTTTGGTATCGCCGGTCCGGCAACTCCCGAATAAAGAGTATCGCTTGAGTATGCCGCCGCGACTTTATAGTAATATTTATTGCCATTGACAAGCGCGGTATCCGAATCAGAGTAGTCGGTTGAGCCGCCCGGTATTTTGCTTAATAAAACAAACTCACCGTCGGGAGACGGTGAGCGGAATATCATGTAACTTTCAACGATGTGGTATACGTCGTTATCGCCGGGTGCACTGGTCCAGCTAACGAAGACCCCCTTGCCCGGATCGTTTGGCAGATCTTCGGCGGTGATAGCGCTTGGCGGGCCGGGTGGCGGTGCCATCATGTCATAGCGAAAAGTGAAAGCGTTATCTGCTTTTTGTAGGTTTTGTGCCGGTTGGGCAAAGGCGGTCGTTGCGGCTAAAACTACAAAAAGTATCACCGTTCTTATAAGCCGATTGGCTAACATTCAATCCTCATTAATCCCCCCGTTTTTCGACTTCGCCATAATAATACATTAAGCCCGCTTATGCACTAATTTTTAATAAGCCCCCGAGACCCTAATCCGTAGGGGCAAACCAACGGAGGCTGTGACATAAGATTGTTTTCAGTGCTTCGGGAACTGTGATTCCCGAAGCACCCTGCTTATAAATCAACGATCTACAATCTCTTATATTTCAGTTCGTTCGGCAATCACAGTTGCCGAACGACCATTTTAGATCCTTTGTCACGGCCTCCAACGTGTTTGCCCTCATCCGTTACAGCGGTCTAAGATTCCCCGCCTACTTCCCCTTGTATCCCTCCACAAACGCAACCCGTTTCTGAAGCGCTGGATGGCTATAAAACCAGAACTCCACGAACGCGTTCGGATCGGGATCGGCCAAATTGTATGCCGACAGCTTTTCAAAGGCCACCTTGGCATCGGCGCTGTCAAAGTTGGTCATCACAATGGCGTATTTATCGGCTTGATGCTCAAAATAGCGCGCCACTCCGTTGGTAGCCGGTTGGATGAAAAAACCGATGAAGGAAAGCACCAGCATTATCAATGGCAGCGAGGCATAAGATTGCATTTCTTCAAACTTCAATCGCGATTGATATTTCCTGATTAATCCGGGCAAGGCCCACGAAATTATCCATGAAAGCATAAATAGCATGACAATGATCATCGCCACCCCATACCAGACATGATGCATGACATAATGCCCCATCTCGTGAGCCATAACAAAGAGCAGTTCCTTGGGGGTCATAGCCTTTATGATCGTATCATAAAGAACTATCCGCTTGGTGTTGAACAGCCCGGTTACATAGGCATTGAGCTTATTCGATTGTTTGGAAGCGTCCACCTGGAATACTTTGGCGCCGTTTATCCCAGCCTTACCGGCTAAGTCAAGTATCTCGGTTTTAAGCTGCTCGTTTTTAAGCGGTTCGAATTTATTAAACATTGGAGCGATAACTACCGGCACGATGATCATCATGAAAATGACGAAGGGAATTGCTCCCAGCGAAAAGTAGAGCCACCAGCGGCGAGTGAATTTGCGAATTAGAAAATAGAGAAAGGCGAAAACGATCGCCGAAACGATATAATCGATCGGGAACGCCTTCAGCCAATCGCCGAACCAGCCGCCCAACGATTGGCTCGACAGACCATATTGGTGTTCGACAAAGTAGTTGCGGTAGAGATCGAGCGGCAAGGTTACAATCGTGGTGATAGCCGTAATGGCTAAAACAAATATCAGAAATTGAACTCCCCGTCTGGCGAATCGTCCTTCGGCCCATTTCAAGAGCGCGGCCGACGCACCGCTGAAGGCGATTAAGAGAAGCAAGAGCCAACCGAATATTTCGTAGAAA
>DOTU01000141.1:5964-15429 GCA_003520965.1 Candidatus Zixiibacteriota bacterium | reverse complement strand
GCAAAATTAGCTAACAGGAAATCGGGCATCCCGGAGAAAACGACAACCCTCTCCCCCCGACGTTTATGATCGTTAATCCTCTCGATAGCGGCTTTTGATATATGAGGCACAACCTCTAATTCGAAAAACTCTTTTGCGAAAGCCGAGATATGCTCGGTCGAAAAGCCCCGCAGATATCCCTTATTGGCCTTTATGGGGTATGTCAGGCCTTTGGGAAGCAGCATCAAGCCTCTGAAACAAAAATTTATGAAGCTCATGGGACTTAAGATTCCGCGATGCATAAGATACGGCACAAACATCCGCTCGCAAGACGTGCCCGGAAGAACCGTGCCATCGATATCGAAGATTATCAAAATCCCGCCTTAGTCGGATATTCTTTAGATAAAAGTAGATGCCTCGATTCCCAGAGCACCGGTATTCCTCTCAAAACACACATTACAACCGTAATATACACCAAAACCATTCCGATATCCAAAGCCGCTTTGCTATAAAATTTGGGGAGATTCAGATTGTATTTTTCAATTCCCGCGTTCAGGCAGAGATAAAGTCCCAGCCAAACAAAGACGATTGCCTTAGTAACCCCATACACTGCCCGCGAAAATCGGCTGGCGCATAAGAATCGAGCAATTCGTGAGCGCAGGTGCGTTCTTGTGCCGAACGGCATCTGGCCTTTGGCAAAAGCGACACTGCGGGTTAAATCGGTCAGGAAACCACGAGCCACTACGATAATCGGTACCCAGAAACTGAACAGCCCAAGCCAGGCGAAAAAGATCCAATAGGTATTTTCGACTATGCGATCTCCGGCGATATCGAACAGCGCCCCGAAATCCGAGGCCGTGCCGAGCTTCCGCGCCACATATCCGTCGAGCGAATCAAGGTAGATGACAATGATAGTCAGGCATGTGGCCGCCGCCTTGAAATCGAAACCCTGCGTGAACATCCATAAGGTCACGAATGAAAGAGCAATTCGCCCCAGGGTAATAATATTAGCATGCATTAAAAAACCGTTACTATATGTCTCATCATAAATGATATACATTTGATTTGGAAATTGGTCAATCAATTTTATAGAGCACGTCATTGCGAGCGAAGTCCCGATTTTATCGGGACAAGCGAAGCAATCCCCATGCATAAAGCGTCACATTTTAGGTTTGATAAGCCTGCTTAAGGGATGGGGATTGCTTCGTCGTCCCGCTAAGAGCGGGACTCCTCGCAATGACTGTGGTTCTGACAGCTTTTATGCCTTAGGATGGAAAGGAAGTGACATCTCGCTTCGTGTCGTATCGACCTGAGGCCCCGAGATGCTATTTATACTTTTCCAGTTTGGCTTTTGTCCGGTTAATATCATCTGTATAAATCATTGGAGCGGAGTCGACGAACTCCTGGAAATAAATCCTAGCCATGGTTGAATCGCCTAAAGCTTCATATAGCTCGCCCAAACGAAGCTTAACCTCAATCATGGTTGTATCGAGCGCCATGGCCTTCTGGTAATAATCTACAGCCGACTGATAATTGCCTTCAGCTCCCAAAATTGCCGCATAATTGTAGCAAGCTCTCGGCACGCTAGGATTTATCGCCAGCGCCTTCGACGTGTATACCTTAGCCGAATCAAGATTATCTCTCAAACCCCAGATCGCGCCGATATTCAGATAAGCCTCATCATCGAGCGAGTCAACATCTAGCGCTTTATGATAATAGATAAGAGCCGAATCAGCCTGATCGAGCATATCGAATGAATAGCCATAATCATAGTAGATACTGCCCGGATTGTCGCTGGTTTCAAGAGCTTTACGCATATAAATATTCATGCTGTCATATTGTGCAAAGATATCGAATAGGTAAGCTAATTCGTGCCACGGTCCCCAGTAAGTAGAATCTAAAGCAATCGATTTGTGATAATACTCCGATGCCAGCGCTAGATTTTCCTTTTGATCGTAGATAAAGCCTTTCAAATACCAGGCCTCGTTATCCTCGCTGTTATTCTGAAGGTATCCTTCTAATATTCCCAGAGCGGAATCATATTTAGTGTCCGCTATAAGCGCCCTTACCTTAGCAAGCGTTGATAGAATATCAGCATTTGCTGTGGTATCATCAACGCCATTAACCTGGCAAAGTGCCGTTGCATTTAAGGCGAATATAGCCACCGTACAGATTAATAATTTTCGAAACATCGAACTTGCCTGCGCTTTATTCACAATTATAGCTTCCGCTTCCAAACCGTGCCGGTGGCAGTGTCCTCAAGAATAATGCCCTCGGAAAGCAAATCGGCTCTTATCTGATCGGCTTTCTTGAAATCGCGTATCTTTTTTGCAGCGATCCGCTCGTTGATCAACTTCTCCACCCGCTCATCGATTTGATCTTCAGTAGCATATATAACACCGAGGACACTATCGAACCGCTTTAGCGTATCGATTACTTTTTTCTTATTGGACTCCGAAAGCCCCTGTTCGGCCACGATTGCGTTAATCTCTCGCACAAAATCGAATACCGAGGCTAGCGTGGGGGAAATATTCAGGTCATCATCGAGTCCAGCCTCAAATTCTGTCACAGCCTTTTCGATTGAATCCTTAACTGCGCTACTCTCCGGGCCAATTTTAGCGCTCTCGACATTTAATTTAAAATCGCGTAATCGAGTTATCGCGTTTTTTGCGCCCTCTAAACCTTCAAAAGTAAAATTGAGCTGCTGCCGGTAATGAGTGGATAAAAGTAGATATCTTACTGCAACTGGATTATGCCCCATTTTAACCAAATCTTCTAAAGTGTAGAAATTATTATCGCGCCTGGCCATCTTTCTATTTTCAACTAACAAGTGAGCATTATGCAACCAGTAATTAACAAACTTCTTGCCGGTAGCACCCTCAGATTGAGCAATCTCATTTTCGTGATGAGGGAAGATATTATCCACTCCGCCCGTGTGAATATCAAAATGCTCGCCCAGATATTTCATCGACATGGCTGAGCACTCAATATGCCAGCCGGGACGACCTTTGCCAAGCTCGGTTTCCCAATAGACATCGCCGTCGCGCTCGCTCCACCCTTTCCAGATAGCAAAATCGGAGGCGGTCTCTTTCTCATACTCATCATTGTCAATCCTTGCCCCAGCCTTCAGCGACTCAATATCCATATGAAATAGGGCGCCATATTTAGGGAAAGTGGAAATCTTAAAATAGAATGAGCCGCCGGAGTAGTAAGCATGACCGTTGTCGAGAAGCTTTTGCACCAGAATAACCATCTCTGGAATATGCTTGGTGGCCTCAGGGTAGAGCTCGGCTCGTTCGATATTGAGACGATCTATATCCTTGAAAAACTGGTCCTTGAACTTTTTGGTATGCTCATCGAGACTGATCCCTGCGGCTTGTGAATCCCGAATAGTCTTATCATCGATATCAGTCAGGTTCATGACTTGCTTTACCGAATACCCCTTGTATTTGAGGTAACGTCTCAGTATATCCTCGAAAACATAAGCGCGGAAATTACCGATATGCGCCGGCCCATAGACTGTCGGTCCACAGGTATACATCCCGACAGAATTACCATTTATCGGTTTAAACTCCTCAAGAGTGCGCGTCAGCGTATTGAAAAATTTAGGCGCCATGTTTGGATATCCTTCCGTTATTTGCAATTGGGGTCACAGCAAGCTGTGACACCCAATTTGTTATTCTTACTTCCGGCTGAGCTTTTCCACAGCTTTAGTATCGAGCCTCTTTATCACCTCGGTTAAAAGCTTGACCAGATTTTGGAAATCCCCCTTATGAAGAATTGAGGTGTGGCTGTGAATATATCTCGTAGCGGCGCCAACATAAAGCGTGGGAACACCTGCCCGGCTGATATGAATTCTTCCGCCATCCGTACCGCCTCTTTCCAGAGCTGCGAAATGATATGGAATTTTGCATTCTTCGGCAACATTAACCACCAGGTCGCGCAGCTTGCGGTTGGGGATCATCGAACCATCGAATACGGTTATCGACGGTCCCGAGCCGAGTTTGCCAAAAGTCAACTGCGAATCAGGGCTGTCACCGGATATCGAGACATCGGCGATAAAAGCAACATCGGGATCGACAATATGGGCGGCTGTACCCGCGCCGCGCAAACCAACCTCTTCCTGAACTGTGCCGACTGCATAAAGAGTGTTGGGATGTTTGATTTTTGCAAATTCATTGAAAACAGCCACGGCGGCCGCAGCGCCCAACCTGTTATCGAAAGCTTTGTTCATGTAGAGATTGGGGTTTCCCATCACCTGAAATTTGGAATCAGGCACAATGGGATCTCCGGGCCGAATACCCAGCGCCTTGACATCGAATCCCTTGCAAACACCGACATCGATAAACATATCCTTAAAATCGAGAACTTTCTTGCGCTCCTCGTCAGTCAAGATATGCGGCGGCTTGGAACCGATAATACCAGGTACATCGCCTTTCATTGTCTTAACGATCACTCGTTGGGCCAAAGCCACATGTCCCCACCATCCACCCAGCGGCAGGAACTTGATATACCCCTCTGACGTAATCTCCTTAACGATGAAACCAATCTCATCGATATGACCGGCAATCATAATTCTGGGCCGATCGGCTGTCCCCACTTTTTTTGCGATTATGCTACCAAGCTTATCAAAAACTATCTCGTCGGCGCCTTTGATATGCTTTTTCATAACTGTAACGGCTTCTTCTTCGAAACCGGATACGCCGTGGGCGTCAGTCAGTTCTTGCAGGAGTTGTTGGTATTTACTCAAGGAATTCCTCCAGTCTAAGCTAGAATGATTTTCTCAAGCTCGCTTAGTTTATATATGGTTCTATAGGGAGTGATGGGCGCGGAGTAGTCGCGCCCCTTAATGAATTTCAATATCGCTTTAATCCCCACCGCTTGTGGTCCTTCGACATCTTCAAGCAGCCTATCGCCGACAAAAACAGCATTATCGGGCTTCGCTCCCGCAAGCTCCAGGGCCTTGAGATAGATATCCTTTTTAGGCTTGCGCGATTTGAACTCGGACGAAAATATGGTAAAATCAAAGTATTTTAATATACCAAAACGTTCCATCTCCGCCCTGTGGAAATTGGCCGGGAATATTGTATTCGATACCAGCCCAACCTTCAAACCTTCTTTTTTGCACTTAGCCAATATTTCTTCAGCCCCCGGAATAATCGTGCATTGGTTGGTAATGGGAAGGTAGTAGGCATCGACAAATCTTGTGACCAGCCCATCCAAAACCGAAATGCCAAGCTTTTTTAGGATATTTGAAGTAACCTCATAAAGATCAATTTCGGCCAGGTCCTTAGAGTGATTTTCGAACATCTGATCAATTGTATAATGGAAATCCTGCCAGAGAAGCTCAGGTGTAATGAGCGTATTTGACATCCCGTTCAGAGTGGGACAGGCATTCTGGCAACCCATCAACCCCAACTCATCCCAATTGTGATTCTCGTAATCTATTAACGTCGAACCCAGATCGTATATTACTGCGTTAAACTTCAATCTCTATTTCCTTTCTTGTGATGATGGAGGGCGCTTTCCGCGATACGGCTAAGCAACTCGGAAAATTCGATCCCCGCGGCCCTGGCAGCTTTGGGAACAAGCGACGTGGCTGTCATACCCGGAAGAGTATTAACTTCAAGGCAAAACAGCTTACCCTCCGGCGACATTCTGAAATCAACCCTGGCATAACCTCGGCAGCCCAGCGCCTCAAACGCCAGGAGGCCCAGCTCGCGTGTCCGACGTTCCTCATCTTCCGTAATCGGGGCAGGCACCAGATAATCGGTTTTACCCACAGTATATTTATGACGGTAATCGTAGAAACCGTCATGCGGCTTGATCTCTACTACGGGCAAGGTTTGGTCATCCAATATTGCCACCGTTAACTCTCGCCCCGGAATAAATTTTTCAAAGAGAACCTTATCCGAATACAAAGCAGCCTTCTTAGCGATTTCAAACAGGCTGGCCGCATCCCTGGCAATATCGAGCCCCACCGACGAGCCCTGATCGTTTGGTTTGACCACAACCGGGAAACCAACGCCGTTTTTAACCTCCGAAATCAGCTCTATTTCATCGCAGATATCAGTCGATAACTTAACGAAATAATCCGGCGTGGGAATATCCGAGGCTATAAATATTTTCTTGGCGATTAGTTTATCCATCGCCGCAGCCGAGGCTAATACGCCTGAGCCGGTATAGGGAATATCCATTAAATCCAGAAGAGCCTGAATTGTGCCGTTCTCACCCATCCCGCCATGCAGCGCGATAAAAACAAGATCGACTTGCTTGAGATCGGGCGAACTAACCGTTTCGATAGTAGTCTCGCTCGATAATACCGAAAGATCAGTCACCGACGGCGGCTCGGCCTTGATGCCCGCGATTTCGGCTTTAGTCTGGGCAGAAAGCTGACCCGCCCCCAAAGCGGTATCGATTCCTATTGCCTCGTGCCCGGCGGCTTTAAGGCCCGCAACAATCCCCGCGCCCGACGCCAGTGAGACATCGCGCTCGGCGGAATTTCCCCCCATAAGTACAGCTATTTTGATTTTCTTCTCCACAGTGCTCTTATTATCCATCCTATCAAAAGCAGTATTCCGATTGCCAGAAATACCAAATTAAAATGCTTGATTAAATGAATTATCATCCTCCAATTGGACTTAAAATAAATCATTAGTCCCATCAGAAGAACATTCCAGAGAATAAAACTTACCGTGGTGAGAACCGTCATACGATACGGATCGTATCGAGCAATCCCGGCCCCCACTGCCACGGCCGACCTGATCCCGGCCATGAAGCGCGAACCAATTATTATTCCGCTGCCATGCCTGGCAAACATCCTCTCAACCTTTTCCAAATTACCTTTAACTAAATACCGGCCATTGCCTGTCGCAAAAAATCTCCGGCCGCTCAATTTTCCGATCGTGTACAATGTCATGGCCCCGCCAACTCCCCCCGCGACAACTGAAAATAAAACGCCAATATAAGATATATTCCCCTCACCTGCAAGATAGGCGCCCGCCAATGTAACCGTATCCCCGGGAAAAGGAGGAAATACGTTTTCGATAAATGCGCTTATCAGGAGAATACCGTAAATAATAAACTCGTTTTGGGAACGGACAAATTCTAAGATTTGATCGAAACTCATTTGCGCAATAGGGCCACGCAAAACGCAGCTATCCCTTCTCCTCGTCCGATAAAGCCCAATGTTTCATTGGTCGTGGCTTTAACTGAAATATCGTTGGCGGAGATGCCAAGAGCACGCGATAGATTTGAGATCATTTGCGGAATATGAGGAGCGATCATGGGCGCCTCCGCAATTACAGTGATATCGATATTTCCGATTGAATAACGGCTTTCCCCGATTAATTCCTTAACGCGCGTTAGGAGCTTCAATGAATCCGCGTTCTTATAGGTAATATCATTATTGGGAAAATGCCCGCCGATATCTCCCAAGGCCGCCGCGCCTAACAGGGAATCCATAACCGCGTGGCAGATTACATCGGCATCTGAGTGACCGTCAAGCCCTTTTTCAAACGCGATCTCGACCCCGCCCAAAACAAGTTTGCGTCCCATGCAAAGCTTGTGGATATCATAGCCGTGGCCAATACGATAAGTTGTCATAACAGCCTCTTTATTATCTCTTCCGCCAATACCATATCATCGGGAGTGGTAATTTTAATATTGTTATAGCTCCCCGGCACAATTGCCACTTTGCCCCCATACTGCTCGAAAATTTCGGCATCATCGGTGGCCTCATATTGGGAGGCTTCAGCGCGCTTGTGAGCCTCGAGTATTTCCGCAAAGCGAAAAACCTGCGGCGTCTGGGCGATCCAGACCGTATCGCGCTTCAAGGTATTACTAACCATCCCCTTTTCGACTAACTTAATACTTTCCTTAGCCTGCACTGCCAAAATCGCCGCACCGGTTTCAGCAGCTTGCAACATTACTCGCCTGAAAAGATCGTTTGCCAGAAATGGCCGTGCCGCATCGTGTATGGCCACAAGATCGATCCCCGTCTGGCAGGCCGTTAAGCCGGCCAGAACAGATTCCTGCCTCGTCTCACCGCCGGCAGTAATCTTTCTTATTTTGTGAAAGCCATACTCATCTACAATCGCTTGCGAAGCATAAGCCAGATAATCCTGGTGTACCACCAGAACAACCTCATCTATGAGATCGCTTTTTTCGAATAGCTCAAGAGAATAGACTACCATCGGTTTCCCGCATAACGGCAGAAACTGTTTGGGAAGCTCTCCCCCGAATCGATTGCCTTTTCCGGCAGCTACCACAATCGCGATATTTCTTGATGTTTTCATAAAATCAGCATGGCATCGCCATAACTATAGAAACGATACCCCTTCTCAATTGCCTCTTTATACGCCGCAAATATCCGTTCTCGGCCGGCGAACGCCGAAACTAAAAGTAATAGCGTTGATTTCGGCAGGTGGAAATTAGTCAACAAACCATCGATCACCTTATAATCATAAGGCGGTGTGATAAATAACTCAGTTTCCTTCCAACCGCCGGAAATAACCTCGCCATCAATATTTACCGCCGATTCCATTGCCCTAACACTTGTAGTCCCTACGGCAATGACCCGCCTGCCCTCGCGCTTGGCTAAATTTATCGCCTCCGCAGTTTCTTCAGGGATATAAAAACGCTCCTTATGCATCTTATGACTTTCGATCTTACTATGCGTAATCGGCCGAAAAGTCCCCAGACCAGGATGAAGCGTCAGCTTAACTACCTGAACTCCGATACTCTTTATCTTTTCGAGTATATTATCCGTAAAATGAAACCCCGCTGTTGGGGCCGCCACCGCCCCCACATTTTCGGCATAAACCGTTTGGTAACGATTTTTATCCGATTCCTCCGCCTTCCGATCGATATAAGGCGGCAGCGGCACTTCACCATACTGCCAGATAAGCGAATGTAAATCGCCATTAGTATTAAATTTTACCAAGCGCCCACCGCTATCGGTGCGCTCCCCGAGAGTTGCTAAAAGCTTACCATCGAAAAACTCGATCTCCGAACCAGGCGCCAAACGCCGTCCCGGCTTAACCAGCGCTTCCCAAGTACCATCAGGAAACTCTTGGAGCAAAAATATCTCTGCCTTGCCCCCGCTTCCCTTTTTATGACCCCAAAGCCGCGCCGGGAAGACTTTGGAATCGTTGAGGACTAAAACATCCCCCGCCTTAAGAAAACTTGGAAAATCGATAAAAGAAAGATGCTGAAATGAGCCTTCAAAACGCGGCATGTACAGAAGCCTTGAAGTATCCCTCGGCTCAGCCGGATAAAAGGCCACGCGCCCCTCCGGAAGCTCGTAATCGTAATCTTTAATATCAACGCTCATTTGCTATCACTTGTGCGGATAAGTACTTGACCGCTAAAAATCCCTTATTATTAATAGGCCGGACTTCCAAGTCCGGCATCCCCTGAAATCGAGTTTAGGAAAGGCCATCCGAAAATAGATATCTTATCTAAAAACAGAAGAGCCACCCCGAC
>DOTU01000141.1:2318-5620 GCA_003520965.1 Candidatus Zixiibacteriota bacterium | reverse complement strand
CAGCCCCAGATGTCTTAGCGCCGCATCGCCGACAATTCTGCCCTTCGAGGTGCGCTTGATAAAACCGATCTTAAGCAAAAACGGCTCCACCATTTCTTCAAGAGTGCCCGATTCCTCATTGAGCGTAGCCGACAGAGAGTCGATCCCCACCGGACCCCCGTTGTAATAGTCAACAATGATACGAATCAAACGACGGTCGAGATCATCCAAGCCCTGTGAATCAATTCCCTCGAGTGTTAATGATTCTTGAACGGCCTCAACAGTCAGCTCATTTTGTCCTTTGACCTGAGCATAATCTCTTACACGGCGTAAAAGCCGGTTGGCGATCCTCGGGGTTCCACGGCTTCGCCTGGCAACCTCGAATGCAGCCTCGGTTGAGATAGAGACATCCAAAATTCCCGACGAGCGCTTGGCAATAAGGGCCAGCTCTTCCGGCGGATAGAAATCAAGATGATGCACTATGCCAAACCGATCACGTAAAGGAGCTGAGATTAATCCCGCCCTGGTGGTTGCACCAACCAGCGTAAACTTCTTTAATGGCACATTTATTACGCGGGCAAACGCCCCCTTGTCGACAATGAAATCAACCTTGAAATCCTCCATGGCCGGATAAATAAACTCCTCAACAGCTGCTGCTAACCGGTGGATTTCATCTATTAATAGAATGTCACCCTGTTCCAGATTTGTCAAAATTCCCATGAGATCGCCGGTTCTTTGCAGAGTCGGGCCGGACGAGACCACCAGCTTAGTCCCCATCTCCTGCGCCAGAATATGAGCTAATGTGGTTTTACCGAGACCGGGAGGGCCATAGAGCAGCATATGCTCGTGAGGCTCTCCCCTTTGCAAAGCGGCTTTGATCGAGACAGTCAGCTTTTCGGTTAGCTTTTTTTGCCCAATAAAATCATCAAGCTTTCGCGGCCGAAGACTGGCAATATACTGCTCTTCCTCTTCGGAAACCTTTCCAGGCGTTACTATTCTCTCTCTCATTCCACTTCTTCTTCTATTACACTATCCACGCTCTTCGTAGTTTGCCTGAAAATCTGATTGAGAAGATCCTCTGACGATTTAAAGCGCTTGCCCGTGGCGATCGCCCTGTCAAGCATTGCTTGCGCCTCGGATCTTCTATATTGAAGCTGCAAGAGAATGAGCATAACCTCATCGGCGAAATCGGGTTTGTGCTCCGGCTTGGCCAGTGGCTTTGTTTCTTTCGCCAGCGCAAAGCGAGCCGTTTTGCCCCGCAGTTCGGCCACAATTTTTTCGGCTAATCTGGGGCCGATACCCGGCAGCTTTTTTAGGGAGATAAGATCGTTGGTCTCAATGGCGCGGGCGATATCGCTAATCGGCATAATCAGCGATTTTAAAGCTTTTTTTATGCCCAGACCGGAAACCGACGTGAAAATACTGAAAAACTCTTTGTCGATCTGGTCCGCAAATCCAACCATGCGCGGATATTGATTGCCTATGCTTGCCGATTCGATATAATCGAGAATATGAAATGTTATCTCTGTTCCGATTGTGCTGGTATTCCGAAGCGACTCAGCCAGTGCCGATGGCAGCATTATCTCATAATACAATCCACCGACATTAACAGTTGCCGTAGTGTCATCTATATAATCTAAGTTTCCTTTTATTTTCGAAATCATCGACCCGCCTCTAAATGACATAGGGCTACAGCAATGGCGTCAGCGACATCGGGAGGCTCCGGAAGATTATCAAGCCGCATAATCGACTTAATGCTTTTTTGAACCTGCATCTTTGTTGCCCGCCCGTTACCCGTTATTGACTTCTTAATCCTTGTTGCCGCATAACATGTTATTGGCAGTTTATGATCTGCTGCACACAAAAAGATTATCCCCCTGGCATGTCCCATAACAACCGAAGTCAGTGGATGGCTGAAATGTGAATAGAGATTTTCGACTACCATCAAGTCGGGATGAAACTCCTCGATAACCTCTTGAATACCGTCATATATAGATTTCAATCGCAGTTGCAGAGCGTCGGTTTCTTTGGTTGTCAGGACACCCGCTTCTTTCAAATGGGGGTCCTTATTTTTATATTCCACAACGGCGTAACCCGTGCGATGTAAGCCTGGGTCGATGCCCAGGACTATCGGGCACACTGCTCTATTCCTCGGAAAGCTTCAGAAGCATCGATTCATCGATATCAAAATTAGCGGAGACCTTTTGGACATCATCATGGTCTTCAAGTTCTTCATAGAGCTTTATCATCTGCTCCGCCTGCTTACCATCAAGCTTAACAGTGGTTTGCGGAATCATGCTGATTTCAGCGGTGGCAAACTTGATACCGGCCTTATCCAGAGCAGTCCGTACGGAATCAAAATCGGTAAACTCTGTATAAATCTCGAAATTATCGCTTCCCGCTACAAAGTCGGATGCTCCGGCTTCAAGCGCCCTTTCCATCAATTCATCTTCGCCAATAGATCCCTTCTCAACAACCAGATAGCCCTTACGATCGAACATCCAGCCCACACAACCCACCTCGCCCAAGTTGCCATTATGACGGGTGAAAATATGCCTGATATCCGCAACAGTGCGATTTTTGTTATCGGTTAGAACTTCAACCAGGACTGCCACACCTCCAGGCCCATACCCCTCGTATGACGATTGTTCGTAATGGACTCCCTCGAGCTCGCCGGTTCCTTTGAGGATACCCCTTTTAATATTATCTGCCGGCATATTGGCAGCCTTAGCTGTTGCAACAGCAGTCCGCAACCTGGCGTTTGATTCGAGATCTCCGCCTCCTTCGCGAGCAGCAACAGTAATTTCACGAATCAGTTTCGTGAACATTTTGCCCCGTTCCTCATCAAGTTTGCCTTTTTTTCGCTTGATGGTTGACCACTTAGAATGGCCTGACATGGCGCCTCCTTTTCATCGACATCACTCCAACATTTTTCATAAAATTAATACAAGCACATCGACTTAGCAATATGTTTCTATGGAGCCAAAAACTCCCCAATTTGCCCTCTTTCGCCTTTCATCGTCTATTTACTCTATGCCCGAGGCCCGTAAATATTTCAAGGCTGTAGGGATGGATTGAGGATCGCTTCCCTTGCGAGGTTCGAGATTTAAGATGGTATCAGATTCTAAATATGGCTTCAGATAGCTAAAATCGATATCACCTTCGGAATTGGGAAGACAATGGTCTGTCCACAGTTTGGTATCGTGTAGATGGATTCCAACTAAAAGCCCTTTGAATGCTTCCAGCGGATCAATTGAGGAGCCCAGGCCACAGTATTCGATCTGATGGGCATGGCCGCAGTCATGCCAATAGCCAAGGTTTGA
>DOTU01000141.1:0-1920 GCA_003520965.1 Candidatus Zixiibacteriota bacterium | reverse complement strand
CCCTTTACGTTTATCGATAAGCTCTTGCCGCTTCCTCGAAATAATTCCTGAATCGACCTTATCGCGGATTGATTCCCTTAGCTCATTTTGATCAGTTTCAAAAGCCCAGCCGCGCGGCTGCCCAATATGGACGATAACGGCCCTGGCCCCAATATCTGACGATAGCATGATCGTATCTTTAGTTTGCTCA
The DNA here is from genome assembly GCA_003520965.1 of Candidatus Zixiibacteriota bacterium. Taxonomy (GTDB): domain Bacteria; phylum Zixibacteria; class MSB-5A5; order UBA10806; family UBA10806; genus UBA10806. The sequence goes on along the minus strand of DOTU01000141.1, from coordinate 1,730 downwards.
ACTGCTCGTCTACGAAGATATTGATCGATATCGCTGAGCATTATTCCCCGCTCCTTTTCGGGTGGCTCGGGAACGAAATTATGAAGGCTGATTATATTGATACCCTGCTTTGGTGCGGCTTTGGTAATATCGCTAACCTGTTTGGGCGTCAGGGTGAAATTAAGCTCCATCTGAGTAATCCCCAAATCGCTATATATTTCGATAATTTTTTCTCCCGGAAGATCGGGAAAGATGCTTGTCGACAACCCAATCATAAAGACAAAAGGCCCCGATAGCTCATCGGGACCTTTAGTAAGCTCCTATGGAAGAGATTATTTCTCCTCTTCCTTCTCTTTTTTAACTTCCTCGATTACCTTGCCTGCAATCTCGCGCGGCACTTCCTCGTAATGCGAGAAATCCATCGTATGATAACCACGGCCCTGGGTCAGAGAACGAAGCGTGGTTGAGTACTTGTAAAGCTCGGCCAACGGTACCTGAGCCTTGATCTTCTGCATATTGCCGTCACGCTCCATACCCATAATCCTGCCCCGACGAGAGGAGATATCGCCCATGACATCGCCCATATACTCCTCAGGAACCATCACTTCAATAATATAGATCGGTTCCAAAAGGTAAGCATCTGCTTTGGCAAAAGCGTTTTTAAATCCCATCGAACCGGCGATCTTAAAAGCCATATCCGATGAATCTACGTCATGGTAGGAACCATAATAAACCGATACCCTGATATCGACAACACGATTCCCCGAAAGCGGTCCGTTTTCGAGCGCTTCGGTTACGCCTTTCTCAACTGATGGAATAAACTTTCCGGGAATTACGCCACCAACAACTTCATCTACGAATTCAAAACCGGCGCTTCTGGGTAGTGGCTCAAGCCTCAGCCAGCAATCACCATACTGACCACGTCCGCCGGTTTGCTTTTTATATTTCCCCTGCGCCTCGGCTTTCGATTTAATCGATTCCCTGTAAGGAATTTTCGGTTTCTCAAGCTCAACCTCTACCCCAAAATTACTTTTTAGCCGATCCGTAATGATTGCCAAATGCAACTCGCCCTGTCCGGAGACGATAGTTTGTTTGATTTCAGGATCAACTTCAAGCTTAAACGATGGGTCTACCTCACGGAGCCGCGCCAAACCGGTAGCGATTTTTTCCTCATCACCTTTAGCTTTGGCATTAATTGCCATTCTGATAACCGGGTTGGGGATTGGAGCCGGTTTGTACCAGATTGGTGCTTTCTTTTCAGCCAGAGTGTGACCGGTATGAGTGCTTTTGAGCTTTACCAATGCTCCGATATCGCCCGCGGTTGTAACTCCAACTTCCTTGCGTTCTTTGCCCTTCATGGCAAAAATCTGTCCGATTCGCTCAGAGGAGTTAATATTCACATTTAGCAGATCATCACCGGTTGACACTTTGCCTGAGTAAACTTTGAAAAACGATAGCTCTCCTACGTGAGGCTCCGAAATAGTCTTAAATACATATAACGATGTCGACTCAGTCGGTGAAATCTTGCGGCTAACAGGGTTTTCTCCAAAAGGAAGGAATCCCGCTTTCTCGCTCTTATAATCGGGCGATGGGAAAAAGCTGGCGGCGAAATCTAAGAATGCCGGAATTCCGGCTGTTTCCAGGGCAGAGCCGGCAAAAATCGGGAAAATCTTCGCGGTAGCAATTCCCTTTTTCAGGCCGTCCTTAAGTTCATCAGGAGTGAGTTCACCGGCTTCGAAAAACTTCTCAAG
>DOTU01000192.1:2247-3072 GCA_003520965.1 Candidatus Zixiibacteriota bacterium | reverse complement strand
GGCCCCGATATCGCCATCGCCAAAGAAATCCTCGATGAAGCCGGTATTCCGTTTATCGCCGGCAGAAGAGCTAATATATTTATCGATGACCATAAAACGGTTATTCAGGTTAGCGCCGATAATGCCGACCATGCCCGCTCGCTTCTCGCCGAACTTGCCGAGAGCGGCAGCAGCCTTGTCGATGATGTCGAAATGGAAGAAGGCTGCGATGATTCATCAGCATCGGCGGTCACAGTCTTTGAGCCGAGCGACCAATCGGAGCTTTCCGCCGCAAGGTCGATTCTCAACAGGGCCGGAATAGATTATAACGTGATTGATAACCGCGATCATGGCCACTGGGGCAGTGCGCCGGTTGAAATCCAGGTAGTGCAATGTCAGGCCGACGAGGCCCGTAAGCTGTTGGCGGAGATTAGAGACGCTAATTCTTCCGAACAATAAGAGCCCAAGTAGGTCGAATCTCTTCGGAGATTCGACAAATCCGACCTATAAAATAACCGTAACCATCTACAGGTCAATATCTTCCCCTCTTCGTCCCCAACCGCCATTTTCCCGCCTCTTTTTCCTTGTCAAATACGTATAATATGATTAGATTTCGGCTTAATTATGCAAGTAACGGTATTAAAATCCAAGATCCATCGCGCCACGATTACCGGCGCCGACCTCAATTACGAGGGCTCTATCTCTATTGATAAAAAGCTCATGAAAGCGGCCAATCTTCTACCTTACGAGCTGGTTCACGTCGTCAACATCAACAACGGCGCCCGTTTCGAAACCTATGCCATCGAGGGCAAATCCGGTGAAATCACCCTCAACGGCGCTGCCGCC
>DOTU01000192.1:0-1933 GCA_003520965.1 Candidatus Zixiibacteriota bacterium | reverse complement strand
CCCTACGATGAGGCCGCTAAGATTCAGCCCCGCATCGTCAAGGTAGATTCCAAGAATAAGCCAATCTGATCCTGTCAGGTTTCCCATTATATCTTCAATTCCATTTCGAGAGGGGAATATTAATTGAACGATATCGATAAAGTCGCCTTAATTTTAGCCGCCGGTAAGGGCAAACGGATGAAATCCGATATTGCCAAAGTTTTGCATAAACTAAATGGACGATATATTGTCGAATATGTAATCGATGCCGCCCGCGAGGCCGGTTTGGGCCGTCAGATTCTGGTTATCGGGCACCAAGCCGAAATGGTGAAGAAAGCGCTTTCCGGGTACGGCGTGGAGTTCGCTCTTCAGGCCGAGCAACTTGGCACCGGCCATGCGGTCATGATGGCTGAACCGATGCTGGATAACTTTTGCGGCGATTTGGTGGTTCTCTGTGGCGATATGCCCCTGGTTAAGCCAGCCACCATCAAACGCTTGGTTAACGAGAGGCATCGTCTTGGGGCCGCCGCCGTAGTGCTGACTGCTGTTTTGGATGACCCCGGCAGCTACGGACGGATAGTACGTAATGATAGGGGACTCCTTAGGGCAATTGTTGAGTATCGCGATGCCGATAATGAGGTCAGGAGTATCAAAGAGGTCAATACCGGCGCCTACTGTTTCGATTGGGAAGCGCTTAAACCGATCTTGAGCCGCCTTAGCGCCAACAACGACCAGAAGGAATATTACCTGACCGATACTGTATCAATACTGGTTGGGCAAGGGAAGCCCGTCGGAGCGATAATAGCTGACGATCCCATGGAAGGATTCGGAATTAACTCGATCTCCGAACTTGAAATGGTGGAGAAACTGATTAATAATGGAACAAGCGGGACCCGCAAACTGTAATATAGGTTGACAAGAGGGGTTCTTGAAAATATAATTCAAGCGGTGACAAAATGAAAAAAACGATTTTAGTTGTGATTCTGGCGCTGACTCCCGTGTTGGTTCTGGCGCAGGATTATTCAAACTTACAACAGCCATATCTTAAGAAAAATTCAACATCGCTGTTTGATCCATCCAGACTTACGATGCATCAGAGTATTTCTTTCGGCTATTATTCGAGCGGGTCAGGAAGCGGCTCCATGGGCTACTACCTCAACTCCATCGAATATTCCATATCCAATCCCCTGAAGATCAGAGTGGATTTAGGCTATATGGCCAATACATCCGCCCTGTTCTCTCGGAATTCCTCTTCCACTAAAACCGGAACCTTCGTTCCCGGAGTTTCCCTGGATTGGCGGCCTTCATCGGCGTTTCATTTCTCTCTTGATTTTCGTCAGGTTCCTGTTTACAACTATGGTAATTATAACAACTATTACAACCCGGCTTTATGGGAGGATAATCACTAAACAAAAACCTTCGGGGTGACCCCCTCCAGCCCCTTCCAATCAGTTAATAATGACAAGATATAAAAGTCCTAGAGTCAGGGCCCATAAAAGCTCCTCGATATTCAGGAGTTTTTCCGGATGGGCAATCATATTTCTTCTCTGCATTATCGCGGTTTTCGTTGCGTCCTTTTTCTGGACCCCCAAAGCTGTCGTCGAACGCAGTATCAAACCGCCGCAAAGCATAACCATGCAGGTTCTTAACGGTTGCGGTGATAGCGGAGCCGCTCAGAAACTGGCCGAGGCGCTCATGCCCGGCGATAGCCTTCAGGTTTACGATATCATTGAAAAAGGTGACACCAAGCTGGCCACTTTCGATAAAACCACCGTTGTTGATCGTCGTGGTTCCGCTTCCCCCGGCGGGGGAGTCTCTGATGAAGCCAGGGGAGTTGCCCGACGGCTGGGAATTGCCGACAAGGATATTATTCTCCTGAGGCTCGAGGAAAATTTACTCAATATCGACGTGACCGTGATCGCCGGTAGGGATTACGGGGATTATATTGCCAGGC
>DOTU01000046.1 GCA_003520965.1 Candidatus Zixiibacteriota bacterium | reverse complement strand
TCGCATGGCTCTCCAGCTAATTTCGGGCATCTCACCTCAAATTCCGATTTCCACTTCTGCCATGCCGATGTTTGTGATCGTGCCGCTCTTAAAAAGGCAACTAATAATGCCTGGATTATCATCCATCTTGCGGCCAGGAAAATCCCGCGTTATGGTGATGCTCTCTCAACCTTGAGGGTAAATAATGAAGGTACCAGAAATGTCCTGGAGTTGGCAGCCTCCCAAAATGTTAAGGTAGTCCTGGCCTCCACATCCGATGTATATGGCAAAGGCTCTCCCCCCTTTAAAGAATCAGACGATCTGATTATCGGTCCATCCGATGTGCGCCGCTGGAGCTATGCGGCCAGCAAGATATTCGATGAGCACCTGGCGCAGGGTTTTTTCAGCGAGCGAAATCTACCAACCGTAACTCTGCGCTTTTTCGGAAGCTACGGCCCCAGAAATCACCGCTCATGGTGGGGCGGGCCGCAGGCCGTATTTATCGAACAAGCACTGCGTGGTGAACCACTTACCATCCACGGCGATGGCTCTCAGACCAGATCATTTACTTATATCGATGACCTAATCGCGGGTATAATGGCTGCCTCCGAAAAAGAAGCTGCTGTGGGTCAGATCATAAATTTGGGCTCTGAGGAGGAGGTAACTATCCTGGAGCTGGCTAATATTATCAGCGAATTAATCTGGCCCGGTAAGACTCCAAAAACAAAGTTCATTCCTTATGAAAGTTTCGGCGGCCGGTATGAGGATGTTAAACGACGATTACCGAACCTTACTAAGGCCAGGAAAATTTTGGGATTTACCTGGAATATTAAGCTTCGCGAAGGCCTGATTAAAACCATTGCCTGGCATAAAAAAACTCCTCCCCCCATCAATTTGGCAGGCTAAACGCCTATTACGCTTGATTTTACTAAATTTTTATCATATAATCAGCAATATTGGGAAATAATTATATGTTTTTATGGTTAATAGGGAAACATAGCGATTACCTAAATTAGGTAACTTTCAATCAGAAGGGGTTTTATCTTTTTCGCTGGGCTAACTCCATTTATGGTAAAGCCGATAAATTAATTATACGCTCCACGTTTTGTGCCAAAACCGAGGAGCGTCTAAAGAACGCTTAGGAATGATAGCACGACCAGCAGGCCAGGAGACTGAAATAAAATATGTGCGGTATTGCAGGATATTTTCAAATTGAGGGAAAGGCCCGACCGGATAAAGAGCTTTTGGGACGGATGATCAATATTATTCGTCACAGGGGCCCGGATGAGTTTGGTGCTTTTTTCGATGATAAATGCGCCCTGGGGCAGGCCAGGTTATCGATCATAGATCTTTCCACCGGCTCCCAGCCTCTTTCAAACGAGGATGGCACTCTGTGGATCACCTTCAACGGCGAAATCTATAATTATGTCGAGTTACGCCCGGAGCTTGAGCGATTGGGACACCGCTTTCGCACCAACTCCGATACTGAGGTAATTATTCATGCCTACGAGCAGTGGGGCAAAGGCTGCCTCAATCGTTTCAACGGCCAGTGGGCCTTTGCCATATACGATAAGAAACGCGGTACCCTTTTCATGAGCCGTGATCGGCTGGGAGTTCGTCCGATCTTTTATGCTACACACGGTGGTCGTTTCTATTTTGCCTCTGAAATTAAATCTATCTTCTGCGATCCCAATTTTCCTCGAACGCTTGATCATAAAGGGCTCGACGAGATTTTTACCTGGTGGACCACAGCGCCGCCCCGTACTGCATTTATGGGTATCAACGAGCTTGAACCGGGCGCCTATTTGGAAATAAATGATAACAAAATCAAGATCAATCGATACTGGCAAATGGATTTTCCGGAAACATACGACCGCGAGAGAAGCTTAGATTCCTGGGCTGAGGAATTGCATGCGCTTTTAGTTGATTCAGTCAGGCTCAGGCTGAGGGCTGATGTACCGGTTGGGGCTTATCTTTCGGGCGGGCTTGATTCCTCGGCCACGACATCCCTTATAAAAAATTTCACAGCTAACCGTATCGAGACTTTTTCCATAGCTTTCCACGATAAAGCCTATGATGAATCCAGCTATCAAAAACAGGTGGCGGAATTTCTGGGGACTAATCATCATCAGATTCAATGCGGCTACCGCGACATTGCTGAAAATTTCCCCGCAGTTATCTGGCACACAGAACGGCCAATACTCAGAACCGCAGCGACACCGCTGTACATGCTATCGGGTCTGGTGCGGAAAAATGATTTTAAGGTGGTATTAACGGGCGAGGGATCGGATGAAATCCTGGGCGGTTATGATATTTTCAAGGAGACAATGATCAGATGGCTCTGGGCCAAACAGCCTGATTCTGTATGCAGGCCTCTTCTTCTACAAAAACTATACCCCACTTTACCGCTCTCGGCTAACAAGGCCAGATTCTATCTGGAGACATTTTATAAGGCGGGCCTGAGCGAGATCGATAAATATTATTTCTCGCATATACCACGGATTAATACCACGACCAAAATTAAGGATTACTTTATCACCGGTATTAAGCATGAACTTGCCGATTACGATTCGTTGAAATCGTTTGAGCCCTATATACCGGAAAATTTCTCACGCTGGCATCAGTTAGCCAGGGCGCAGTACCTGGAAGCTCGCTCTCTTCTTTCGGGTTATCTTCTTTCATCACAGGGCGACCGGGTAACAGCCGGACATTCCGTAGAAGGACGTTTTCCGTTTCTGGATCATCGAGTGGTGGAGTTGGGAACAAGGATCCCACCCTGGCATAAAATCCTGGGTCTGAAAGAGAAGTTAGTACTGAAAAAAGCGATGAGAGGAGAGCTTCCACCCGAGATTACGGCCCGTGTCAAACAGCCTTATATGGCCCCGGACTCAAACTCTTTTGTACAACCCGACTCGCCCGCGTATGTAGCGGAAATGCTCTCGGAAGAAATGTTGCGCCGCTTTGGGGTCTTTGAACCGGGTTTTGTCCAAAAACTGCATGAGAAATGCCGAAGCCTGTCGCATGTTCATCTGTCATTCAAGGATAACATGTCATTCATCGGAATATTGTCGACACAACTCTTAATAGATAAGTATATTGAGCATTTTAAGCCAGTAAAGAGCCTGGGTCGTGACAGTTTCAAGGTCTGGCAGGATCATTCGAGTGCACAGTGAAGAAGATAACGCTTTATTAAGCAATTCCAATTAAGGCGGCACAATAAATGAGATTTAATTATTAATTATAACATTTAAAAGGAGAAATTCTATGACCGGGGTAAAAGACAGCGCAGAGGCCCTCAAATTAATAGACGAGAAGGGCATCAAGTATATTCGCCTATGGTTTACCGATGTGCTCGGAACGCTTAAGGGGATGACTATTACACGCTCGGAAATTGAGCATGTTTTCGAGTACGGGCAGGGTTTTGATGGCTCCTCCATCGAGGGTTTTGTGCGCATCGAGGAATCGGACTTAATGGCTCATCCCGACCTATCGACATTCACCGTATTCCCCTGGTCTATCAGCGACCAAAAAATTGCCTCGGTTTTTTGCGATATTAAAACTCCGCATGGCGAGCCTTACGCGGGTGATACCCGTTATGTTTTAAAGCGGATGGTGGAGAAACTCAAAGCCGAGGGGTACAACCCGTTTATGGGGCCGGAAATTGAGTATTTCTATTTCAAAAACTCCCGCACCGCCGAGCCAATGGATACCGGCGGATATTTCGACTACTCTACATCGGAGGAAACGACACAGCTTCGTAAGGCCGCGGTTGGAGCGCTTGAGGATATCGGCATCCCGGTGGAGTGCTCGCACCATGAGGTGGCGCCCGGCCAGCACGAGATCGATCTTAAGTATCAAGATGCGCTTCGTATGGCCGATTACGCCATGATGTATCGGCTGGTTGTAAAAGAGAAGGCACTGGCCCGGGGTTATTACGCTTCATTTATGCCCAAGCCGATCTTCGGTGTTAACGGTTCGGGGATGCACACCCATCAGTCGCTCTTTAAGAATGGACACAATGCATTCTATGATCCGGCCGATCAATACCGGCTCTCGGATATTGCCAAAAAATATATCGCCGGCATTCTGGTTCATATAAGAGAAATATGCCTGATTACCAATCAGTGGGTCAACTCCTACAAGCGCCTGGTGCCTGGCTACGAGGCGCCGGTCTATATTTCCTGGGGACGGCGTAACCGCTCCTCTCTGGTGCGGGTAC
>DOTU01000119.1 GCA_003520965.1 Candidatus Zixiibacteriota bacterium | reverse complement strand
ACGAAATTTCTATTGTTTACAATATTGTAAAATGTATTTTCACTTATCAGGACGGGATCGTTTTGCGCATCAATGGTAAAAGTGCCTCCTTCATCATTGTTGGCCCAAACTACAAGTCCGTAGTAGTCGGTTGCTGTTGCGGTATAAGTAAAAATCTCGCTGCCGCCTGGGCCGTTGTCATCGGCGAGAACCTGGGCTGATGATCTTCCGGCGTAATAAGCGGCGCCATTGGAATTAAATAATGCCATTCCGTAATCAACACTACCGCTGACATTGTTAACGGTAAATGTCCAGGTTGTTCCGGATACCATGTAAACATCCCAAATATGGGCAACATGTCCTGCCGGCCATGTAAGAACGGATGTTGTTTGAGGCGGGATAATAGACTCGACGCCATCTTCATATTCAAATCTACATCCATCGCTTCCGGAAAAACGATTTGCTCTTAAGCCATGTACGCCCGTGGGAGAGTGATTATAATCACTAACTACAAAATCAACTGTTCCAGCTAGGTAACTTGAGCCGGCTTGAAACTGTGTGAAGTTGGAATCGGCATATAAGCTAATGTCCCAATCTGTTGAAATATCGGAACGAACCGCGCCAACCGCCCAGTAGATATTTGTCTGATTGAATTTTCGATTCTGGGACGAATCAGTGATAAACAGCGGATGATCGCTCCGAATTTCCGGAGGAGTCTGAATAAATACATTAAACGTACCGGTTTCAGCATTGTTAGCCCAGAGTATAAAACCATAATAATCGGTGGTAGGTGCAGTAAAAGAAAATGTCTCATCTTCACCAGGGCCGCTATAATCTGATGCTTTTGTTGCTGAGGAACGCCCGGCGTAATAAGCCGCTCCATTGGATTGGAAGAGCGCTATGCCGAAATCAACTGAACCGCTGATATTTGCAAGGGAAAAATCATATGTTGTGCCGGCGAGGAGATAAACATCCCAGGCATGGGCGATATGATCTGCGGGCCAGGTTAAGGTACCGGTATTTCCAGGAGCGGTTAACATCTCGGTATTGTCTTCATATTCGACCCTGCAGCTACCGGTTCCGTTATATTGGTTCACCCTTACGCCATCCCATTCCGTTGGTGAATGGTTGTAATCGGATACCACAAAATCAACGTAACCTGCTATATAGGATGAGCCAGCTACTATCTGAATGCAGCCCGAATCGGAATATAAGCCGATATCCCAATCGGTTTGGGGGTCGGAGCGCACAGCGGATACCGCCCAGTATATATAATTTTGATTGTACTTGTACGACTGGGGGGTAGTTGAATTACTAACCGGCTGGTCGCTGTAAATTACTATCGACGCCGACGCCAGCGAGGGTAGAATAATCGCGGCCAGTAGTAAATAGATTAGCCTTTTCATTACTTACTCCCTTCGTTCTGGAGCTTTTCTCTTTCCAAAGGTGATAGCCCGGAATAGGGCGCATCTTTACCCAGGTCTGTGGTGAGCGGTTCCGGCTTGGAATTGGAATTGACCGCGGCGGGAGTAGTCAATTGGGGCGATGATATTGCGGTGGGAATAGGGGCTACTTTGGCCTTGCTAATATTAGCTTCCGGGGCAGTTGAGGCTGTCTGTTGAACTGGCCGTTGTGTTTTGGATGATTCAAATTTTGCTTTCTCGGCATCCGAAAGCCCTGGATATGGTATCCCTTTGCCCAGATCCGTTGAAATCTTTACTTTTTCAACGGGGGCAGCATTATGAATGCCTGATTTATCCGTTGTTAGCGATTTGTCTCCAGCCCAGGCAATGACACTGATGGTCATCGCAATCAGGAGGAATAGTAAAAACATTACCTTTTTGTTCATAGTTGCTCCTTTGGTAGTAACTTTGGGTTTTTCCATATGTATCATTCAACGAAATTTTAAGTGGTAATACCAAGCGCCCCATGGTCGACTTACTCGGTTCTATCGTTATATCGAAAAACTTTAATAGCCTTATCATCACTAAATTATATGCCTTAAGCAGGTAAAATGAATCGCCAATTACCAAAAGGCGCCATTGATATATCAAGGATCAATTCCTTTGTCAAGTAGAAATCGGATTATTATCCGCCGTTCTACCAATCTCGCGTTAGATTCTCGTAACTTCTTGGAAATTAAAACCTTGGCGACACTCTCCAGGATTTAGAGCAATTTTACTGGTTTCCCACTTTCCAGGATGCCTCTGTCGTGGTGCGATATCGATTGAATTTAATCGACCCAATTACTTATATTATAGCTGTATGGCTGAGAGTCAGTATAGGGGCTTATTTCGCGAAAATAACTAATGTTAATAACACAGCTTTGTCAGGAGGTAAAATGGCCATTGACCTGGAGAAAATTCTTCGACCGATTGATTCACCCATTCCCGAGTTTCCACCGAAACTAATGACCCTGGCAGGCGGTGAGGAGATGGTTATACGGCAGGTTGGGCGCGAGGAGATCCCCGATCTTCTACCGCACGTCGCGCCGCTCATGCATGTCGAACGTGATTTCTATAATATAGTGGCCTCAAGAGTTTATGCTGAGCTATTAGGCTTCTATACCCACCGGGTTCAGGACGAGTATGTGCTGGTGGCGCAGATCGATGGCGAGTTGGCGGCAATTGTCAACGGCCGTCGGGTCAGCGCCGAGGTTGGTATGTCGTATCATACGCTAGCGCTTCGACGTGGCCTTCGAGTAGGCGCCCATGCTTTCGCGGCCAAGATGGAATATCATATTGATATCCTAAAGCAAAAGGAAGTGCTGATTGTGGCTGAATCGCCGATCGGGTTTCGGCGTTGGATGATAGAGTATAAGCTTGAGAAAAGATTCGATATACCGCATGAGCTTGGCGGCGTACCATCATGGGCTTTAACCAGCGAGCTTTACGATAAGGCTCGTTCCAGCCTGGTGGTGGGTCGTCGTCCCGTGCCGGAACATCTCCTGGCCAAAGCCAAAGCTGGAATCACCGCACCCAGCGATCCACCAACTCCACCGATAGACCTTCTGGCGGCTACCCGTTCACTTGGTGATTCCACCGCCACCGCTCTGATTGAGCAGCGTAATAAGCTGGGAGGATCTTGATATGCGCGAAGTTTACGTTGCCGGTATAGGCATAACAAGTTTCACCCGGTTAGAGTATCCGTTAATAGAAATTGCGGCTTATCCCGCCCTAATGGCGCTGAGAGATTCCAGTCTTGATAAAATCGATCATCTCTATGTTGCCAATATGGGCGCGGGCCGGCTAAATCACCAAACCGGCTTAGCGAGTGCAGTAGTCGATAATCTGAGTCTGACTCCCGCCGGAGCTGATGGAATCGAAAATGGTCCCGCCTCGGGGGCCTCGGCGATTAAGCAGGGCTTCCTGGCGGTGGCATCCGGGATGCACGATGTTGTCATGGTTATCGGTGCGGAGAAGATGAGAGAGGTTAATAATCTCGAAGCCACAGAATTTGTAGCGACACTGACTCATCCTCTCGCAGAATATATTTACGGAGTTACATTACCATCACTGGCGGGAATGTTTACCCGTCTCTATATGGAGAAATACGGTGTCACTTCCAGACATTTGGCGATGGTAGCGGTAAAAAATCATGCCAATGCCATGCTAAATCCGTTCGCGCATCTCCACGAGCCGATTACAATCGAGGGGATACTCGATTCGCCGGAGGCAGCTACAAATAATCCTTTCGTGGCTGACCCGCTTAGATTTTTTGATTGCTGCCCGGTATCTGACGGCGCGGCTTGTTTGATATTAACCAGCGCCGAGGTTGCCAGAAAATGCGGACGGCCAATGGTTCGTCTGGCAGGAGTCGGGCAGGCGACCGATACGCATGCAGTACACGATCGCAAAGACCCGACCGAGCTTTTAGCGGTACGCGAGGCGGCTCGGCAGTCGTTTGCAATGGCAAAACTAAAGCCCACCGATGTCAACGTAGCCGAACTGCATGACGCGTTTACGATCCTCGAGATCGCCGAAAGCGAAGAGGTTGGCTTCTTCCCTAAAGGACAGGGTCATATCGCTCTTGAGAAAGGACTGACCAAACTCGGCGGCCAGCTTCCGATTAACACCTCCGGGGGCCTGAAAGCCAAAGGGCATCCGGTAGGCGCTACAGGTGTTGGGCAGGCGCACGAGATTGTGCAGCAGCTACGCGGCGAAGCGGACAAGCGTCAGGTTAAGAACGCCAAAATTGGCTTCACTTGCAATTTCGGCGGATTCGGCAACAATGTGGTTTGTCTCACATTTGTGAGGGAGAATTAAACTATGGAAATGAACATATATGCTTATAAATGCAAAAAATGCGGCCACGTTCAATATCCATACCGGACGATTTGTCGCAACTGCCATAAAAATGAGCACAACGAATTTGATATCGTGCCATTACCCAAGAGTGGCAAGCTTCTGACCTATACCAATCTCTATACTCTACCGCCGGATTTTGAGGTGGTAACATTGGGGTTGGGGATAGTTGAGCTTGAAGACGGCAACAAGATTACCGGTCAACTGAATATCGATAAACCGAAAATCGGGATGAAGGTCAAAGGTAAAGTCGAGGTTGTTCGTCGGGACGAGTACAACGAATATATGGGGATGATTTTCTATCCGGCATGATCGAGATTTTGAGCATTGGCGATAAAATAAGTGTGGGCCAATACCTGGCCCACTCTCGTTTCAGTAAAGCCGTGAACTTTAAAAATGGCGAGGAAATGGTTGCGGTAGTAAATGAGGAGATCGGTTCGGGGCCAATCAACCTTGTAACGCGGGGAGTTGATTTCGGTGCTGTTGATTCGCTTCAGGTTGATGATTACCGCTTGCTTATTGACGGCAATGAAATCCGATACGAGAGTACAATCCGCTATCAATCTAAACTGGAATTCCCTGAAGAGCCGGATCCTAACATGGTATTTCTTAATCTCCAGATTTTTAAAGAGGCATTAGTTAAATATTCTCCGCCGAAAAGTTTGACCCAATTGATTGAGACCAGTCCAATATCCGAATTTTGGGGAAGCTTTGAAAAAACGCTTTATCTCAGATTCAAAAGTGCATTAAAATTAATGAACCTGGGGCGGATTAGAGAAGGCGTGCAAGCAATGCGCGGCCTGGGTTTTGGTTTGACGCCGGGTGGAGATGATTTTAACGCTGGTATGATTAGCGCGTACAAGGCCGCGGAGATAGTATTTGGCCGAGACTATTCCGAATTAATCAACGATATTTACACTAGCGCAATTGGCGGCAATTTCATCAGCAACGCATTTCTTAGATGTGCCAGGGACGGTTGCTTTACAGAAACACAAAAGGCGTTGATGATAGCTCTCGTTTGTAAGTCAGATGAGGAAATCGATACTTGTACCAGAGCGCTCTGTACCACGGGCGCGACATCCGGCGCCGATTGGGGAATAGGCGTATTTATGACCTTTAACCGAATTTGAAAGTTATGAAAAATCATTATGTAAAAGGGACCGTTCGCAAGGGCGAATATTACGATTCAGTTACCCTGATGCGCCTGGCGCAAAAGATTGGCGAGATATCGGGCGTTCTCGATTCGGCGGCAGTAATGGCCAGCGATAGCAACAAGGCGATACTCGAATCTGCCGGGATGCTCACCGAGGAGCTTCGCGATTCAAGCGACAACGACCTGATAATCGTATTAAAGGCTGAAAATCAAGCAAGCGTTGAAAATATTGATATTGATAAATTACTAACGTCTCTCAAATCCGCATCGAAATCACAAGCAGTTCGCGCCCCGCGTTCTCTCGACGGAGCGTTGAAGAATATGCCTGATGCTAATCTGGCGATTATTTCTGTGGCTGGTCGCTTTGCAGGCGATGAGGCCCGGCGTGCGCTCGAAGCTGGACTTCATGTGATGCTTTTTTCGGATAATGTTTCTCTTGAAACTGAGATCGAACTTAAGCGTTATGCTGTAGCGAAAGGGCTACTTCTGATGGGCCCCGACTGCGGGACGGCGATTATCAATGGCGTTCCTCTGGGATTTGCTAATGCTGTCAGGCGAGGCGATATCGGAATAGTAGCTGCCTCAGGGACAGGACTTCAAGAGGTAAGCTGCATCATATCAAATAATGGGGCTGGAATATCACAGGCAATTGGAACAGGCAGCCGCGACCTCGGCTCCGAAGTTGGCGGGCTGATGTTTATCGAGGGGATTAAAGCGCTTTCAGATGATAAAGCTACCAAGATAATACTTCTTGTCTCCAAACCCCCTGCGCTCGAGACGCTGGAGAAAATCGCTCCGATATTGAATAATGTTACAAAACCTATTGTTGCCATATTCCTTGGCGCGGAGCAAAAGGATACTGATAGGATTAAATATGCAAAGTCGCTTGAGGGTGGGGCATTATTGGCAGTCACCCTTTCGAAAGGTGAAACGGACATTTCAACTCTCCAGGGTGATTCTCAACTGTCCAATATAGCTAGGGCCGAAATAATCAAGTTGAAACTGGGTCAGCAGTTCATACGCGGTCTTTTCAGCGGCGGCACATTTTCGTATGAAGCCCAGGTGCTTCTTCGCGGAATGGACGATATCTACTCCAATTCCCCGATTAAAGGCAATAAACAGTTAGATTATTATCTTAAAAGTCAGAAACATACCCTGATCGATATGGGGGCCGATGAGTTTACAGTCGGGCGGCTTCATCCGATGATAGATTTCTCGCTTCGGAAAAAGAGAATGATCCAGGAGGCGACCGATCCTGAGACCGCGATAATCTTATTTGATATCGTTCTCGGTTTCGGCGCTAATATGAACCCGCTGGATGAGATCGCGCCAGCCATCGAAGAGGCCAGGCAGGTGGCCGAGGGAAGGTATCTCTCATTTATCTGCTCTATAACCGGTACAGATAACGATCCCCAAAATCGATCGACTGTAATGCGTGGTTTAAAGGAACTCGAAATAATCGTAACAGAATCAAATGCCGCCGCATCGAAGCTGGCTAGAATGATCGTGGAGGAATTGGCGGGCCGCAAATGAAAGATTTATTCGAAAAAGAATTGAAAGTTATTAATATCGGCCTGGAGAGTTTCAAGCAGGCTTTGGACGTTAATAATATCGAATCAATACAGCTTGATTGGAAACCGCCCATTGTTGTTGACGACAAAGCTCGTCGAATAATAAAAACTAATTGCTCGAAAATTGAAGTTGCCAATGAAATCGCCGTTAAGAAAATTATCGATGGCAAACCGGTTTTAATCGGGTTGGAAAAGGCAATTGATGTTATCCCGGGCATGAAGAAAAATCTTATCCTTCATGCCGGTCCTCCAATTACCTGGGAGCGTATGTGCGGCCCGATGAAAGGGGCCGTTATCGGCGCGCTCATATATGAGGGGATGGCCAAAGATCGCGC
>DOTU01000018.1:6887-7296 GCA_003520965.1 Candidatus Zixiibacteriota bacterium | reverse complement strand
CGTCACGCTCGGAGTAGAACTCGCGTAGTATCGGGTCGGCCATTCGGTCCGATTCCATATATGCCCAGAGCTCGATTTTGTTGGCCGGGAAGCTGACATAATATTGGGTGCCATCGTTGCTGGTTGAGGCATTGAGCGAACTGCCGCCATTCTTCAGGTATGTTTCCCAGAACTCGTCCTTGATGATATATTTCTTCTGCTGGTTCTGGATATCGGCCAGCGCGGCCTTGAGCGAATCGACCTCTTTCATATCGCCGCGGTAGAGCGGTTTGCGGGTTTTGTCGATTGCGGCAGTCAGTGCATGTCCCAGCGTATCGATTTTGGCCATCAGCGGAACCTCGGCCGCATAATCGGTTGTACCCATGTTGGGAGTGCCTTTGAAAAGCATGTGCTCCAGCAGGTGGGCGCT
>DOTU01000018.1:1556-6549 GCA_003520965.1 Candidatus Zixiibacteriota bacterium | reverse complement strand
GCGTTCCACCACGATCAGTTGCAGTCCGTTGGCGAAGGTGTGCGTTTTGGCGTCGATTTGAATCTCCCCCTGCTTGGCGTGCACCTCTATAGGGAGCAGCAGACAAACCAGGACGATTAAATATTTGTACATCAATTGCCTCCATTCCACCCGTATTGGGCGGAGTTATTGAGCTTTATTATATTCATAATGACATCATTATAGCGAATGCGGGAGGGAGATTCAAGAGGGATATGGGAAAGCAAATCTAAAGAGCCTAAATGCGCCCTTATTCTCGCACTATTTATATGGATTTGTAGGGGCACAATTTATTGTGCCCATTGATGTTAGAAATATTAGAAAAATATGTCATTGCTGTAGATGTTAGATATTTCGGGGACGACGAAGCAATCTGAATCTATTCATTAAAGTACTATTGTTAGAAGCATTCAGATTGCCGAGCGAGTCGTATCGACTCGCTCGCAAAGAAAGGTTTGTCCAAAAGCATCGCCCCCCTTGACATTTCCCCGTAAATCCCTTTTATCCATCGACTATGGATACTGCCCCGGCTGCCGAACTCACCTCCAAACAGATGCGCAGCGCGATCTACGCGCTGGCCATGCCGATTGTCGGCACCAATCTGCTGTTGCGAGGCGTGGGGCTGGTTGATACTGCCCTGATCGGCCATATCGCCGCCTCATCGCAAGCGGCGGTGGGGATGTCGCAATGGATCATCAGCCTGATGATGGCCCTTATGCAGGGTGTGGCCCTGGGCGGCACGATTGCCGTAGCCAATTACACCGGCGCCCGTGACGAGAAAAATCGTTTGGCCTCAGCCGATACCGTGCTCTGGCTGGGGGTGGCTTCATCAATCTTCATCACAATTTTCGGACTGATCTTTACCCGCGCTATCGCTCTGGCTATGGGCGCCACGCCCGAACTGCTCAAGATGGTTTTATCGTATATGCTAATTATGAATCTCTTCTTTTTATCTAAGGGGATGATTCAGGTAGTCAGCGGCATCTTCCAGGGATTCGGCGATACCAAAACGCCGTTTCGGGTGATAGTCGCGGTCAATATTGTGCACATTATCATAGCTTATCCGTTGACATTCGGAGCGTTCGGATTCCCGCGTTTGGAAATACTGGGTGTGGCCATCGCCAGCGGACTTTCCGAGAGCATGGGCGCAGCCTTTCTGATCTATCTCGCCTATCGAAAAAATCTGATTCGTTTTCGTTATTACTCCAAAGAACGGCTTAAGAGTATCGTTACGCTCGGCACGCCGGTTTTTGGAGAGCGAGTGTTGACCACTATCATGCAGATGGTTTATACACGGATGGTTTTGGCTACATCGGTGAGCGCCTACGCTGCGCATTCGATTGGAATTATGATTGAAGCGATATCGTTTTTACCGGGCACAGGATTTTCGCAGGCGGCTACGACGCTTGTGGGGCAACAACTGGGAGCGCAACAACCCAAACGCGCCCGACGGTATGGCAATCAGGCAATTGTCGTTGGATTTACTATGATGGGGATAATCGGTCTCTCGTTCTGGTTTTTCCCGAAACTGTGGATGATGATGTTCTCCAACGATTCCGAGGTTATCAGATACGGTATCATTTACTGCAAGGTGGCAGCATTCATTCAGGTGCCAATGGGGCTGACGATGGTGCTGGCCGGTTCGCTTCGCGGGGCCGGGCAAACGCGGTGGGTGATGTATTCCACTCTGATTGGCGGCTGGGTTTTCAGAATACCATTTGCTTACCTGGTATCATCGGTCTGGCATCTTTCCATAGTCTATATCTGGCTGGCCATGCCGTTGGATTGGGTGGTTCGCTCAGCAGTTCTCTTTTTCAAATACTCCGATTCCCGCTGGCACGAGAATACCACCTTGCGGAAAAAGACGAGGGATGAATAATTCGCCCGTGGCGTCAGATTCCCAAACCTGACGCAATCAGCTTCGTTACGGTCGGGTTCGGGGACCGCCAAACAAACGGCGGTTAAAACCCGACCGCACATGAAGAGCATTTCCCATTGACCAAAGCCCGCTTCTGATATACTTTCCAACCATGAAAAAAGCAATTATCACAATATATATCTTTATCATAGCCACCGCCGCGTTTGCCGCAAACAGCGATTATACCTGGCCAATAAAGCTCCGTCCGGAACTGACCTCCAGATTCTGCGACTACCGGGCCGGCCATTTCCACGGCGGCCTCGATATCCGCACCGGCGGACGAATCGGGGTGCCGATCTACGCTATCGCCGATGGCTATGTTTTCCGCGTAGCAACTTCATTTCGAGGCTACGGCAAGGCGCTTTACCTGAAACTTAAGGATGATAGAATCGTTGTCTTTGGCCATCTTTCGGGGTTTATTGACGCGGTTGACGAGCGTGTCCGGGCCGCGCAGATGAAAGACAAGAGATATTCGCAGGACCTGTATTTCACGTCGAGCGAGATCCCGGTCAAAAAAGGACAGCTCATCGCTTACTCCGGCGAATCGGGCACTGGCGCGCCTCATTTGCATTTTGAGATGCGCTCGCCACAAAACAACCCGATCAATCCGCTCGAATCGGGATATACGATGATAGATAAGATTCCCCCGGAGTTCGATTACCTGGCCGTTCGTTATTACCGGCATGGATTTAATCCCGGCGATCCCTGTGAAATCGAGTTTTTGCCAGTAATTAAAAAGGTTAACGGCTATACGATTACCGATACTATTATCAGCGATGATTACATAGCTCTGGCGATTGCCGGTGGCGATCGTATCGACGGCGGCAGCGGATTTTTCTACGGTTATTTCGGTTTGCGCATGTCAGTTGACGATTCACTTTTGTTCCGGATGGAATCAGACAGCCTCTCGTACAACACTACTCGTCAGTTAAATTATGTGCGCGATCTCGAATTGATTCGCCTCTTCGCTAACAAGACGAAAATCGATAACGATCAGGGTATTTTCTACCGTCTCTATGTGCCGCCGAGAGCCAATCAGTATTTCTGGCCCGGCTTTTCTGATAATTGCGGCGTCATCCCCCCAATAAATAAACCGGGCGAAGTGCAGAAAATCAAAATTGAGGCCTATGACGAATCGGGCAACCGCGCCCAGCTTAGCTTCTATTTGAAATCGCCTGAACTGCAGGCCCCATTTTCCATTTCATATCGTCAAAGCCGCGATTCTTTGCTGGTGGATTTCGTATCTTTAACGAAGGTTAACAACGCCGAGATTCAATACCGAGGCGAATCGTCTCAAGCTTATAAAAATGTGAGATGTAGCATTTTGAGTCAGTCATTAGCCGACAAGTTTCAAAATCATTTACGCTTTAAAGCGCCCATAAGTAACGGGGAATACCGTTTCTCGTTCCGCGACAACCAGAACCACCTTTCGCCATGGGTTTATTTCCATGAGGCCGCAGCCAACGATAAGTTTACCTTGAGCGGATCAGCTAATTATTTGTGCGTAAAATATCTTGCCAAATGCTCTAATCCTACTCTGACAATTACGTCATCGAACCAGAGCTTAAGTTTCCCGATGATCCCTGATGGACCCAATTGCATCAAGGCAGATATTTTCGACAACTCTTTTTCTGAATTGGTAAAATTCCGCATTAAAGATGACGCTACGATTGTGTTTGATACGTCGCTTGTTCTTTATCCGGTGGCTCCGCGAAAGGATTGCGAGATATTTTCCCCCGATTCAACCCTGACCATCTCATTTCAATCAGGGTCGGCTTATTATCCTGCTTATGTTTTCCCGTCGAAAGGAACTAAAACATCAACAGCCGCTGGGCCGGGAATCGTTTATGATATTCAGCCTGATATAATGTTAGTTGATACGCCTTTAAAACTAAATTTCGATGTCGCTAAGTTGGGATTAGCCGGCAAAAAGGTGGCCGCTTACGGTTCAAACGGCAGCGGCGGCTGGAATTTCATCGGTAAGATTGACGGCATGAAGTTGGAGGCAAATGCGTTTGGGTTGGGAAAGGTGGCCTTGCTCGAGGACAACGATCCACCTGTTATCAGCGCGGTATCGCCTACGGGAATCGTAAAAAGCCGCACGCCGAAATTCAGTTGTACGTTGGGTGACAGACTCTCCGGCCTGGCGCTCGATAGTGGTTTGTCGATGACAATCGACGGTATCTGGGTGCCGGCGGAATATGATATCGATGGCGCTCGCTTTAGCTATAAAGTGCGGACTCCGCTGAAGGATGGTAAACACAAGCTGGAGATTAAAGCCAGCGACAACCAGGGAAATATCGCAACCAGGGTGATCGATTTCACAGTCTCGGTAAAATAAATGATCCCGCTTAAAGATAACAATCCAACCACCCATTTCCCAATCTTTACGATCCTGATCATACTGATCAATTGCGCGGTATTTATCTACACCGATATTTTGGGGCTGGCCACCAAGGAGTTTTACTATCAGTTCTCGGTCATTCCGATTGATATCAGCAGCCTCGGTCAGGCAACTGAGCGGTCGGCATTGGCGGCGCTTTCGACTTTGATCACGTCGCAATTCCTGCATGGCGGCCTGTTTCATATTGCCAGCAATATGCTTTTTCTCTGGATTTTCGGAAATAATGTCGAGGACCGTTTGGGCCGGATACGCTTTGTGATCTTCTACCTTCTCTGCGGTATTATCGCCGGTTTGGCGCAGGTTACGGGTGATCCCTCATCCACAACTCCGATGCTGGGCGCGTCCGGGGCCATAGCCGGTGTTATGGGGGCATATCTGTTCATGTTTCCCGGCACCCAGGTGCTGACCTTGATCTGGATTGTCATTTTTATCCGCCTGGTCTGGTTGCCAGCGTCATTTATTATAATTTACTGGATATTGATTCAAGTTGTCTTGCAAGTTACCTCCGCGGGCCAGCAAGGCGGCGTGGCCTACCTGGCACATATAGGTGGTTTCGCGGGAGGAATAGCGCTCTATTTTCTGTTCAGGATGTTTGGCAGAAGATAATTGTATAATACATACTGTCATGCGAGGAGGCCCCCAATTTTATCGGG
>DOTU01000018.1:0-1221 GCA_003520965.1 Candidatus Zixiibacteriota bacterium | reverse complement strand
TATGCTGGGAGATTGCTTCGGTTTGTTCGAAACGAACAAACCTCGCAATTGTAGATGATAGTAGGTATCGGATACGAAGACCCAACGCTACTGTATAGCTTCCCGTGCATCGTGCATGTCCTCATGCGCGATGCTATTTTAATAAGCAATGACAGGTTTTTCTTACTCAACCTGCCTTATACTCACCTTTGATTTCAGAAAATCTATAATCTCGTTTTGGCCGCTGAATCGACGGACATCGATATTGGCCAGCTCGGCGAGCTTCATGGTGGCGTTGCGCGAGCTCTCCCAATCGTTACCGGAGAGCTCATTAAGATATATCACAGTCTTGATACCGGTTTGAATCACCGCTTTCATACATTCCGAGCAGGGAAAGCTGGTGACATATAGAGTACAATTGGCGAGATTGCGTTCGGCGTGCAAGATAGCGTTGAGCTCGGCGTGCACCACATACAGATATTTCTCCGGCCTGGTCTGCGGAATCTTGTCGTCGTCCAGATAGCGCGGGAATCCGTTGTAGCCGGAACTGATCACCTTACGACTATGATTATCTGTTATCACGGCCCCCACCTGAGTGCTGGTATCCTTGGATTTTAACGAGGCTACCAGGGCCAGGGTCATGAAATACTCTTCCCAGCTTAACGGTTTATTCATTGTCTCTCCCCAAACGATAATATTAAATCCAACACCCGGTATTATATAGCCGAAAGGTCATAATTTACAATCGGAATATTATTTATAGCGCGATAAGTACAACATCCAATTCATTTTCAGTCTTTGGGCCTCAAGTTACCAAAAAACGCTTCTCTATCCAGGCAGTATTGACGCACCAACTCAGCCAGAGGCGGGATTGGTGTATAATTCAGGCTGCGGATTATCAATCAGGCCAACAATCGCCTCAGCCGCTGGCCCCGGTGATCACGATTACTTTTGCTCCCAATCGCTCCCCGATCTTCTTTCGACTCGTTAATTTATCATTGCTCTTTCGTAATTATTTTTAAGATTACTGACTATATATGTAAGATAAAAATTAGCCACGGGCAATCCCTTTTCTGGCCCGTACGCCCGGGGTCATTGCGGGTTTGGTCCAAAGGACCAAACGATGGCAATCTCATACTCAATACGAATGCCACTTATAAGCACCGCTGGAACCATGAGATTGCCACGCGATTCCCCGAAATGAACTTTCGGGGAATCGTCCGCAATGACCCCGGGCGGATA
>DOTU01000067.1 GCA_003520965.1 Candidatus Zixiibacteriota bacterium | reverse complement strand
AACTTCAGCAAAGTTTGGTCAATGAGATTGAATCATCTCTTATTGAAAGCAACAGGCGGTTGGAGGAGATTGGATCGCGCTATGGGTTGAAACGTCCAATGGAAATTATTACTCAGCGTGCTCAACGTCGCGACGAGTTGAACCGTTTAATCGGGTTGCATATAGCTCATCGGATGGAATCGCTTTGCACCAAGTCTCATGCGCTATTCGAGAAGCTGGAGATGGTTTCCCCGAGGGGCATACTAAAAAGGGGATACGCCTATGTACGACATGAGAATTTACAAAGCGTTCGAAGCTTTAAGCAGGTAGCATTAGATGATAAGCTTGAAATCATATTTTACGAAGGGGGAGTGGAATCGCGGGTAACGCGAATTAAACCCGAGATTTTGCGAGGTATTGAAAATGCCGAAAACCGCAGCTAAAGGACTTCAAGGCAAGATGTACTACTCGATATCCGAAGTGGCGGAGATGGTCGGGGTAGTGCCCTACGTATTGCGTTTCTGGGAGAAAGAGTTTCCCCACATCAAACCGCGTAAAAACCGCGCCGGCAACAGGACTTATCAGGCCAAGGATATTCAGCGCATCACCCAAATCAAGCGGCTCCTGTACGAGCAGGGGTTCACAATCGAAGGCGCCAGAAATTTCCTTAAAACTGAAGGGAAGAAGACCACTCACGATCCATCGGTGGAGAGAACCCGGGAGCTTTTGCACCAGATCCGAGTGGAGCTCGATGATCTGCTCAAACTTTTCCCTTGATTTAGCGCTGATTTAATTTATTATGGCTCTTGTGTCGGGGCGTAGCGCAGCCTGGTAGCGCACTTGCTTGGGGTGCAAGTGGTCGGCCGTTCAAATCGGCTCGCCCCGACCAGAAAATCGAGCAGTCGTATCGGTTAATAGAACCATAAGGCGACTGCTTTTTTGTTGACAATTTCCAGCCGCATCCTATTATTTACCTTAGTATTATTCATCGGTGGCCTGACATCATTGTTTATTTAATAACTTCATACATCCATTCATTTAGTTATTCATTTTAAATGGATAAAACGATGGGATCAATTAGCTGGGAGGACAAGTATGCTTAGGCGCATTCTTTTTGGCTTGTTGGCATTTTCCATTTTATTCTCGATTTCTATGGCAATGCCGCCGCATCCAGAGTTGTTACAGAAGATTCAGACGGGCCAAATACCGAAGCCAATCTTCATGTCTAATCCGGGTTATCGTGCTGAACGAGGAATAGATCAGGGGCTTGCCAGGCCGCTGCTTGAAACTAGGGCCGAGTTGGTAAACGCCAATTTTCTGGTTATACTGGTTGGATTCTCCGATAGGGCCGGCGTAATGCCGCCAGTGTATTTCGATTCCCTTGTGTTTGGCGTAAATCCCGGTCCCTGGGGACCGACTCTTCGTAATTTTTACAATCGAGCGTCATATGGGAATTTTACAATCGTTTCGGTTAATTATCCATCAACTACGGGATGGCGAACGGCGCCCAATAACCGTTATTATTATACAGCGAGGGGCGGAGATAGCACCTACGGCATGGGGCTTTATCCCTTCAATTCACAAGGTTTATGCGAATGGGCCGTCGCGTCGGTTGATCCAGTTGTAAATTTTGCCAACTATGATAACAACGGTGATGGCCAGGTAGATGGTATTATTTTAGTTCATGCCGGACGAGGGGCCGAGATATCGGGAGATACTCTTGATATATGGTCGCATGAGTGGAACATTACACCTCAGTTGAGAGATGGCGTCAATATTTCTTATTACTGCATCGTGCCTGAGATGTGGAATTCTATCTACGATATGACAATCGGCGTCTATTGTCATGAATTTGGACATATACTGGGATTGCCCGATTTATACGATTATGGTTATGATTCCTACGGTTTGGGTTCCTGGTCATTGATGGCCTTTGGCAGTTGGAATGGCAACGGCTGGGGGAAAAGCCCAGCGTTTCTCGATGCCTGGAGCAGAGTGTTTCTGGGGTTTGTAACGCCTACGAATGTTACCTGTACCATGAGTTGGGCGCTGGTACCATCGGTTGAGGATAGCGCCAAGGTTTTCAGGCTTTGGACGATGGGGGCGATCGGGCCGGAATATTTTTTGGTGGAGTGCCGTTCAAATATTTATTCTGATACTGCTTTGGCTGGTCATGGGTTGACCATTTACCACATCGATGAAAATCAGCCTGATAATAATTCACAATGGTGGCCCGGGATGCCTCCAACGCCGCATTATAGGGTAGCCCTGGAACAGGCTGATAACTTTTTCAATCTTGAGCACCTCATAAATGATATGGATGCGAGTGATACATATCCTGGAATAGCCAACAACTGGTATTTCAATGATTATAACCAACCAACCGCCCGAGATTACAATGGCGCCCCAACAAACATAGGAGTTCAATTTCAATCGCCGTCACCCCTGGGGGCCCTTGCTTGGCTTGATCCCGGTACTTGGGCGCCGTTTCCTCCCTATCCCCCTACTCTAATAATGCCTGACGGGGGCGCATCGAATCAGGTTTTACAACATTTCGAATGGACTTTCGTTGATCATTACTATTACCATTTTCAACTTGACAGCACTGGCGGAAACTTTAGCCATCCAATTTTTGAGGACAGCATGGTTGCAGTAGAATATTACGATTATTTGATGTCCGGCTATCCAGATGGTTATTATCTATGGAGAGTAAATGCTCGAAGCTATTGCGAATTAGGTAATTGGTCGGATGCTGAGAATTTCTATCTTGATCGAAGGCCGCCAGTTGGTTCCGTAGCATCATCACCTTCCCAAACCGATTCCGCGTACTTTGTAGTTACCTGGACGACCGGGCACGACGTAGCTCCATCACCAGAATGGTGGGTTGCCTCCTGGTCAGTGTATTGTGATAGCGGAGGCGGATCACCGTGGGCGTGGCAAACCGATGTGTATAATCTCCAGGCAACATTTACAGGGGCTCATGATGGTAAAACCTATCGCTTCTACGCTTTGGCCCGGGACCAAGCTGGTAATCAAGAAGTATGGAACGGAATTTATGAAACTTCGACGCATGTGGGTACCGGTGGCCCGGCATGCACATATGTTGTTGGTGATGCCAACAATTCAAATACCTTTACTGG
>DOTU01000377.1:5899-6920 GCA_003520965.1 Candidatus Zixiibacteriota bacterium | reverse complement strand
GCGGAGGAGCGGTTGCAATACGGAAGGCCGCGGGTTCCGCGGCCCATTTGGGCATGAAATCCGAACCATTTGGAAATGCCACAGATTGAAAGCGATCTTTCGGAAACGTTATAAGGCATTTCTTTTTGAAGCAAATCGGATTTCAATCTTTCCCGACTTTTAGTCGGGAAAGGCGGAACCCGCGAGCCAAAATGATGATAGTAAGCAAGTATTTGCTGCAATAAAAAGGGGCGACTATAATCTGAGGTCGCCCCTTAACTGATCTCCGATCGCAAATTTCGGGTTATTTCTTTGGTTTTACCGCTGCCTTCTCGTCCTTGGGAGGTTCAAACGGTGTGACAAAAACCCGCTCGAATACACCCTTATTCACTTTATAAACGAGATTATCTCCGCTGACAGTTACGAGGCGGTTATCAAGAGTATCAACCTTATCGCTGAAATTCATCAAAGCGGAGTTACCAAGCGAATCACTTACCCAGACGCTATAGGATGGTTTATCGAGGTTGTATCTTGTGGCATTGGCTGGATCGGTAACACCCTGGGCCATCAGGTTGCTGATAATGCTCTGAAGGCTTCTGATCTTATCTTCATCCAGAACCTTGCCTTTTTTAGGCGCAACCTGCTCCCAGGTCTTAGTAGGAGGGCTCATGGTATCAACCGGAGGCTTGCTCACTGATGCAAATTCGTATTCCACCTTTGGAGTATGCACCTTGAACGCTGACATATTATTGTCACGAGCAGTCTTGCACAGATTAAGATTCATCCAGCGATCGGCGGGAAGCCGTTTCTCAGGTGCTGCGTTCCAAGCAGAAAAACGAGAGATGAAATTATTATCGGCAAGATAAACCTTAGGCGAGTCTGGCAGACGAATAAAGCAGCTTTTCCCGTCAGGACCGCCCTTGCCTACATAAACATGTGCCAGAAGCGAATTTTCAGCTCCGAGGAGCTTAATCTGAAGCGCATTCTGATCGGTAATTGCAAAATCAGGATATAAATCCTCGGTTTCTCCTCGAAGCGTACC
>DOTU01000377.1:0-5542 GCA_003520965.1 Candidatus Zixiibacteriota bacterium | reverse complement strand
CGCGAAGAAAAGCCCGGAATCGGGATAATCCTGCTTAAAGACCTGCACAAACTGCACCATAGAGGGTTCAAATGTCACCTTAAGCTCAGAAAAGCTCTTGAGGTCCGTTGAGGGATGACTGAGGCTCTTCTGGAGAAAATATGCTCCAATCAAAGCCACCAATATCACCAAAAGGATAGTAATCGTTTTTTGGCTCATGTCTAGTATCCTCCACCTGATTGCTCGAGCATGGCGCGGTAAATCTGACGTCTCTTTTGCCTCATAAGCATCCTGGTAACACCTAGAGCGATTATGATTGCAGGAGCCAGCAGAATGGTAAAGAGCCTCCAGAGAACCTTGGCCAGGGGAGAGGTCTCTTTGAGGAATCGAACCTGGACTGACTTACTGCTGATCTGCAATAAATCCTCGCTCAAGGTTAAGCCCTCAACAGCTTTTAGCATGAGATCCTCATGCGGGGGACGTTGACCCTGGTAATCGCCGCCAGGGATGAACTGGTCGCTAAATATCTCACTGGCGCCAACTAAAAGAAGTTTGCCCGGAGCTTTTACGATAGATGATACTTGCATTGAAGATGGTACAGAATCTGGCTCGTCCTGCCACTTAGGCGCGGGCTGGTTAGCATAAGGATCGGGAAATTCACCGTTGACCATGACGGCCAAAGGCAATTTGCCAGCGTAAGAGGATGGCTTGGAGTTGTCCGCTCCAAGAGGAGTACTGCCGGTGTACTCAATTTCCCAGCTCTTGGGGCTGGTTGTGAAGAGCGTGGTTGATTTTAAACCAAGTTCATTTAGCCGATTATTATCGACTTTAAGCGGGGAACCCCAGAGATAAACCATTGGTCCGAGGTTTGATGTGAAAGCGTAGCTGGAGTTCATATTCTCCGGAACGATTTTAATTTGAACAGGCGATTTAACATCGATGTTAACAGGTAGACTTAGGAATCCTACTTGCCGTTGGGTTTGCATACTGACAATCTGGTTTTGCTCGTCCATCAGGATTTTATCACCGATACCAAGCCCGTAATGACCCAACAGATCGTTAAGGGCGGGATCATTTTTCCCGGGCATAATCATAATATCGGTGCCCCTGACCGGGCTGTAGTTGTACTTGAACTCCTGGGCGGCGATGATGACATTTTTACCGGAAGCTAATGTTCTGGCAATTTCATATTTCTGCCGTTCTGAAAGCGGATCGGAGGCCAGAACAACCAGAGTTTTAAGATTTGATGGCAACACCTCTTTTGNNGCTCGTCCATCAGGATTTTATCACCAATACCAAGCCCGTAATGACCCAACAGATCGTTAAGGGCGGGATCATTTTTCCCGGGCATAATCATAATATCGGTGCCCCTGACCGGGCTGTAGTTGTACTTGAACTCCTGGGCAGCAATGATCACATTTTTACCGGAGGCCAATGTCCTGGCAATTTCATATTTCTGCCGTTCTGAGAGCGGATCAGAGGCCAGGACAACCAGAGTTTTGAGATTTGATGGCAACACCTCTTTTGAGGAGAGATCAATTCGCGAAACGTTGTAACCGAGTTTTCTGAATGTTTCTGTCAGATTCTTGAAACGATCCTCTTTCTCTGGCGCCTGTTGGCCCATCATCTGCATATACTGCATCCGACGAGCATCAACCGCATCATACGGCGCTACTACTGCTACCGTGGCCTGACCCGGTTGTGTCAGCCGATAGATACGCGAACAGATTTCATATTCCAAGGTTGGCAGGGTACTGGGCATCACCTGTGGAATGACATCATCAGGCTTATCGAGATAGGAGATGGCCAGTGACGAGTAAACATTCTTAATGCCAACTGCGTCCTTCTCAGTTGTCCTCAATGTAAAAGGAGTGATCCCTTTTTGCTCAAGGCTTTTGGACACTTCATCATTGGCGGTAGGATCAACAACCTCGAATTTGATCTTGTCTGATATCTGGGCGAACTCGCCGAGCTTATCGGAGATATTACGCTGCAAATCTTTCATGCCGGCCGGCATCTTTTCCTCCGGCGTGACATAATAACGCAGCGTTACTTTAGTTTTCAAATTCTGAAGTATATTTTTGGCAGATTTGCTAACCGTATAGATTTTGCCTTGCGTGGTATCGATGCGGCCAAGAGGCATACGGTAGATCACCAGGTTGAGCATGGCGGCCACCGCAAGTAATACCAACGCCGATGTGGCAAATTTGATATCGGCTTTGCGCCTCATCCGCTGCTCGACTGTCAGAGCGTTGAGTATCAGGAATACTGCAATGAGGGCGATAAAATAGATTATGTCGTTTGGGGTGATAATCCCTTTATACATATTTTCAAAATGGTCGAGCGATCCCAGGGACCTTTGCAAAAACGTTCCGAATCCACCGAGCCAGGAATCAAGCTGGGCCGCTACGGGAAGCCATCCCAGAAGATGAATAAACAGGCAGCCGATTACTGCCATTACCCAGGACGTAATCTGATCTTTAAATAGCCCTGAGAAGAAAAGGCCAATCGACGAATAGAGCGCCCCCAGGAAAAATAACCCGAGATATCCGCCGAATATCGGTCCCCAATCGGGACGGCCAAGGAAGGTAATGGCAATCGGAATTGGCAGAGTGCCAATAAGGTAAAGGACATAAAATCCAAGTCCTGCCAGATATTTTCCTGCTACCAATTCATAAGGTTTCATCGGCAGAGATTGCAACAGGGCCAGGGAGCCGGATTTCTGCTCGTCGGCCCAGAGCCGCATGGTGATTGCCGGCAGGAAGAAAAGCATCAACCACGAGTTGATGTTGAAAAAGTCGCGCATCTCGGCTACTCCGGATGAGAAGAAGAAAAAGAACATATAAAATCCGGAGCAGACGGCCAGGATGGCGATTATGAAAATGTAGGCTATAGGGGAATTGAAATATGACAAAAATTCCCGCTTGAATATGGTTCCGATATTTTTCATCTCTGTCTCCTATGCCGCTTTCTCTTTGGTTCTCGGCTTAACATAATAGCGGAAAGCTTCTTCAAGCGAGGCGCGTTTACGGGTAAACTCTTTGACTGGCCATTTGTTGGTGTGGATAAGCTCGGTCAATTGCTCCCAGATGCCAGTGCCTGACGAGGTCTCGATCATCGCTTTGGAATAGCCGCTAAGCTCGGTGATATTAAAATCTATATCAGCACGACTCTTCAGGCCAGTAAGGGCATTTTTAAGATCCGACGCAGCTGTTTTGACTGTCAGCGAGAATCTCTGACCGCGCGAGACCTTGGCCTCAAGCTCCTCGACAGTGCCATCAGCTACGATATTACCCTCGGTGATAATCACGATCCGATCCGAGATGGCCTGCGCTTCCTGCAGAATGTGGGTGGAAAATAGAATCGTCTTATCTTTGGCAATTGCTCTGATAAGCTCTCTGATGCCCATGATCTGTATTGGGTCCAGGCCCGATGTTGGCTCATCGAGAATCAGCACCTCAGGATCGTGAATCAGCGCCTGGGCGAGTCCCGTTCTCTGACCATAGCCGCGCGAGAGAGTTCCCACCGGTGTACGGTAGACAGTTCGTAGACCGCAGGCGTGAACGACATAATCGACCCTCTGTTTTAGAGCGGCGCCGTCCAAACCCCGCGCCTTGCCCACGAAATCGAGATACTCGGCTACCTCCATCTCCGGATAGAGCGGTGGAGTCTCGGGTAGATATCCCACCCGGCGACGGACCTCGATAGCCTCTTTCAGGATATCGAATCCGGCCACTTTGGCCTGCCCAGCAGTAGGTACTATCTGGGTGGTGAGGATTTTCATTGTAGTGGTTTTACCGGCGCCGTTGGGGCCAAGCAGACCCAACACTTCGCCTTTCTTAGCCTTGAAGGAGGCGTCAGCCAATGCAACCACCGGACCGTAGCTCATGCATAACCCGTCGGCTTCAACCATAGCTTATACCCTCATGTTAGTTGTTGTTTTTCCATCTTTATTTGCATCTCAATAATAGCACAAGAAAAGTATACCGCTCAGAATACCCAAAGTTCGTGGAAAATATGAAAATAGCTGAGGAAAATCCACAATAAAATAGAAACTATGGCTCTCCGATATAGCAATTAGTATAACTAAGTAGCTTTAAAATGGATTTTCCGCCGAATTGCGAGGTATTATCCGTTAAAATGCTATTTAAAATACAGATTCTTATAGCGGCTGTCGATAAATACTCATTCAAGGCTGCGGAAGACAATCCTTAACGGAATCTGCCTGCCAGTTTTGGAGGTAGCATACCGTTAATGAGGCAATGTTCATTGGATGCCTTCAGTCCTTTAAAATCCCTAATCAGTTGGCTTGGGATAAATCAATCCAAGTTGAGTTGGATTGACTACCCTATCTGTTACCAATGGGTTGCGAGGAATAAGGGCCTTCAATATTGCAATCCAGCTTTTGCCTATTTCTAATATTTAAAAATAAGAAATTAATTCAATCTATAGAGCCTACCATAGAGTTGGATTTCAGGATTGATTGTAATAATCATATAATCCATATAAAGTTACAGGGAATATTATAGTTAGATTTTTTGCGGTTGATTTAAACTGATTCGCTATAAGCTTAAAAAATATTATAGACTACAAAACAATTTTTTTCTTTGGATTGCTTGCTTGCGTTCCTTTTATATACTGGCACCAAGAAGACCTGACCTTCTTAACTTATAAATAGTTATTCTATAAAAATCATTTGCATATTTCATATTATCGATTATCCTTATTTTAATTATTTGACTTATCTGAAGTTAAGATAAGATTATAATATAATAAAGGCAGTAATTTGGGAATTCAATTATGGTTTTATTAACGGCTATATACAGGGCATATAAGCGGTACAAAGAAAGCGGGGATACAAAGTATTTAAATAACTTCTAATGCCCGCAATTGCAAGAACAAAATCCACAATGAGGCAGACTTTAACTTAGATTCCATATACATGTCGCCTTCCAATAATTGGAGAAAAAATGAAAAAGGATATGGTGGATATTACGATAAGAGAGATTATTTTCTTTTTTGCTTCGACTTTTATTGGAAGCGTAACCTATTATATTATCGACAAGTTACTATCAAATAGTATGCTTTCGATAATTTCGGCAGCAGTAGTTGGACTGAGTTTATTTCTTTTACTTGTGATTTTATCCTCCAGAAAGAAGAAATTTACATTGGGCGTTTCCAAAATCTATATAGACTTTGGGAGAGCACCTTCAACGATGGAGATAATTAAAAATGCTCGGAATAGTATTGAATACTTAGGAATTTCAGCAAGAACCTTTATCAACTCAGAAATTATCGAGGAAGTACTTGAAAACAAAATTCGTGAGGGGATTGAGCTTAAGGTACTAATATTAAAACCTGATTCAAAATATTTATCCATTAAGGCAATTGACCAAGGAGATGACCCCGAGGCGTGGAAATGTGATATCAATGCAAGCTTAAAGCGTATGTCTAAATTATGCACCGGTGCTGGAACAAGAAAAGTATCCGTGCGAATCTATGATGCTCTACCAATTTGGCGAGGGATATTAATTGATAGTAGGAGGGGATTTATTACCTTTTA
>DOTU01000217.1:924-10518 GCA_003520965.1 Candidatus Zixiibacteriota bacterium | reverse complement strand
TGGGTAAACTCAAGAGGGATTATTTTAAAGGGATATCGCCAAATATAGATTGCCCCCAACCGTATCGCTGAGGCCGGGGTTGATCATAACCTCAGCCTTAAGACACGCACCATGCCCCAAAACAAAAGCCGTCAGGTGGGGCCACCTGACGGCACATTAGTCTTATTTTATCTATGCGTCAGGACGGAGTATTACGACATCCTGGCGCTTTTTTAATTGCTACTTCACTCGTCTCGGCGAGCGGTTTTCCCATTCCACTATGATTGGGCTGGCTACGAAAACCGAGCTATAGGTGCCGATCACAATTCCGATCGTCAGCGCCAGGGCGAAATCAAAAAGCACTTCGCCGCCGAAAACCAGTATCGAGAGGACCGCTAACTGCGTGGTCAACGAAGTAATAATCGTTCGGGAGAGCACCTCGTTGATTGACAGGTTAACAGTCGTCATGAAATCGGAGCGTTTACGGAATTGCTTAAGATTCTCACGGATTCTATCGAACACCACCACCGTATCGGTTAATGAATAACCGGCGATAGTTAGTAGCGCCGTAATAAGGAGAAGACTTATTTCCCGGTGGAGGATGAAGTATATTCCCAGCATGGCCAAAACGTCGTGGAAGGTGGCAATTGTGGCGGCCACGCCGAAACGGAAATCAAATCTGACCCAAATGTATACCAGAATTCCCAGGAAAGCGAAAATCACCGCCCAGGTGGCATCCTTGGCCAGCTGTTTCCCCACCAGGCCGCTGATATTATTTGTCGAATCAAGCTTGAATGGATTGGTGGGGAAACGCTCGCCAATGGCGGATCTAATCCTATCGGCAAGTTTATCGCCTTCCGCCGCCACCATGTTAACTGTCGGCTTTCCGGTCTCAGTAAAACTGGTTTCAGGGATAGCGTTCTGGATGCTTCCCTGAACCCTGATGATGAATGCATTCTGAAGGCTGCCCCCGGAAACAGACTGAATAGTTGCCTTGCCCAATCCAACCTCATCGAGCGCCGAACGCAATTGCTGGGCAGTTACCGGTTGTTGGAAACTTCCGATGATCTCAGCGCCGCCGGTGAAATCGAGGCCCAAATTCGCCTTTCCCATGAGAATGAGCGCGAAAGAGATGATTCCCAGGGCCACCAGTATCCCCGAAAAAACGAAAGCGTATTTTCGGTTACCGATGAAATTAATCTTGGTTTCGTGTAATATCCTGATCATATCAATCTACCCCGTCAAATGGAAAGGCTCTTATATTGTTTGCGCAGATCGAATACCGTCTTGGTAACGAAAATGGCGGTGAACAGCGAAAGGAGAATACCCACCGACAATGTCACCGCGAATCCCCTGATTGTTCCGGAACCGAAGATGAACAGAAAGAGCGCCGTGATCAGAGTCGTTACGTGAGAGTCGATAACGGTTAACAAAGCTCGGTCATAACCTGCGTCGATAGCTGCTCGGACAGTTTTGCCGGTGCGAAGTTCCTCTCTGATCCTTTCGAAGATCAGCACGTTGGAGTCGACCGACATACCAACAGTTAGAATTATTCCCGCTATTCCCGGCATGGTCAAGGTTGAATTGACCCCCGGTATGACCATGAAGGCCAGAATAAAGAATGTATTTAAAATCACAGCCATATCTGCTATCAAACCAGAAATTTTATAGTAAATCGCCATGAAGATTACAACCAGGATGATACCGATGAAAGAAGCAGTCTTGCCTTTGTTGATCGAATCCTGACCCAGCGCCGGCCCGATGACCGTGCTTTGCAAAATCTCGACGTTAGCAGGTAGCGCACCGGCCTTAAGCAGGGTAGCTAAAAGATAGGCGTCGCTGATGGTAGCGTTGCCGCCCATGGTGATTCGGCCGCTTTTAGAGATTCGCGATTGAATCTCCGGCGCCGATTCCACGCGGTCGTCGATAATGATGGCCAATGGATCGCCAACGTGCTTGCCAGTTAAGCTCGAGAAACGACGGGCGCCATCGGCATCAAGCTCGAAGCTGACTTCAGGCTTGCGCATCTGGTCGTAACCCTCGCGCACCGAAACCAGCGACTCGCCGGTCATTTCGATATTCTTATTTACGACATAAAGCTGCTGGAACTGGCGATCTCCGCGCCTCTCCGGACGAGTGGCCCAGGCAAACTGGTAGTTGGTGGGCACGATCGCTTGAACCTCAGCCGAACCGAGTATCTTTTCGACCTTGTAGAAATCCTCCATGGTCACATAATACGAACGACCGCTCCATTCCAAAAGAGTCGAGAACGGATGCTTGGCTGTCTCCTCGTCCTCGCTGGCCAGCTGTGTTGTATCTTTCGAATCCTGTCCGAAAAGATTGGATGCCGTTTTGGAAGCTGAATCGGATTTGGCGTCGGTAGCAGCCAGGGGCTTGTTAGTATTGCTGGTCGAGGGCTTTAGTGCGGATGTGCTTAGTGCCAGCACCGAATCGATTTCGGCTACGATCTTCTGTGTTTCGTCGGCTGACCTAAGAAGCTTAAACTGCAACTGGGCAGTGCTTCCGATAAGCGCCTTGGCGGTGTCGATATCGGTGTAGCCCGGCAGATCGACTACGATCTGATTGATTCCCGACTTGACGATTTGCGGCTCGGCGATACCGTATTTATCAACCCTGAGCCTGATTTTCTCCAGAACCTGGTCCTGGACATTGGTTGATATCTCGCCCCCTCTGGGGTCCTCGACCTGCAGAACCATGTGAACTCCACCCTGCAAATCCAGTCCCAGGCGCATAGCCCGGGCTTTAAGCGAGTAAAATTGGGCCGGATCGCTTTGCTTTAGCGCGGCCTGCTGTGTGCGGTCCATGGAATAGAATGTGAACGTGGGGTAGAGGAGCACCAGGGCTACCACAAGCGCCACCGCGATCACGACTATCCAACTAATTTGTCCTCTTCTCATTCTCCAGTCTCCCGAACGGTAACGGCTTTTAATTTAATACAGACGAGCAATATAAGCTCAATTGCCCGCTTGTCAATAACTTTCATGGGGTTAATTAGATAAATCCAAGCCATGTAATATATTAAAATTGATTGAACAGGATTTATTGGGACGCAAACTGAATCGGGCCCGCTGGCGGCCCGGCCTATGACTCATCAATCACCCTGAAATCAACTCCCTGGCCTTTTAGTTTTCCCAGGCGCGATTTCGGGAGTCTCACCTTAAGCTCGATAGTCTCGTCGGTGGCCCGGCTCTCAACAATATAAGCTAGCGAATTAATAAGCTTAAGAATCCGGCCATTTGAGGCGTCAACTGTTATCTCAATTGTCACTCGCGAGCGTTCCAGATAGGTTTCGAGGTCGGCAATCAACCGGGGAAGACCCTCTTTGGTTGTGGCCGAAATAAAATGTGCCCCTGGAAAACGGCCCAATATCGCCCTGTATAAATCGGGATCATTTTTCAAATCGATTTTGTTGAAAATCGGAAGTATCGGAATCTCGCCCGCTCCAATTTCCTGCAGGATGGTATTGACAGTCGAAATCCTCTCTTCGAAATTCTCATCCGATAAATCAACC
Source organism: Candidatus Zixiibacteriota bacterium (assembly GCA_003520965.1). Taxonomy (GTDB): domain Bacteria; phylum Zixibacteria; class MSB-5A5; order UBA10806; family UBA10806; genus UBA10806. The sequence goes on along the minus strand of DOTU01000217.1, from coordinate 7,007 downwards.
ACATGTAACAGCAGGTCGGCCTCGGATGCTTCCAGAAGAGTTGATTTGAACGATGCCACCAGCGAAACCGGCAGGCGGCTGATGAATCCGACTGTGTCCGAGAGCAACACCTCGTTGCGTCGCGAAAGTTTCACCCGACGGGTAGTGGAATCAAGCGTGGCGAACAGGTAATCTTCAGCTAATACCCGCTCGCCGGTCAGTTTATTGAAAACAGTCGATTTCCCGGCGTTAGTGTATCCTACCAAACAGATATTGAACAGATCGCTTCGTCCTTTGCGCTGAACCTGCCGCTCGCCCTCAATCTCGGAAAGCTTTTTCTTTAGGTCGCCGATTCGTTTTCGCACCAGCCTTCTATCTGTCTCAAGCTGCGTCTCGCCGGGGCCTCTGGTTCCTATGGCTCCTTCCTGACGCTCCAGATGTGTCCAACCTCCCGCCAAACGGGGAAGCAGATATTGCATCTGGGCCAGCTCCACCTGGGTTCTGGCTTCGCGTGTTTTAGCATGGATGGCAAAAATATCAAGAATCAATCCGGGTCGGTCAATGACCTGTTTCGAGAGACGCTTTTCGAGATTCACCTGTTGCGATGGCGCCAGGATGGTATCAAAAACCACGATATCGGCCTTCTCGCGCTTGGCCAGTTCGGCTAATTCTTCCACCTTGCCGCTGCCCATGAGTGTGGCCGGGGAGAAGCGCTCCACAAGCTGCGTCATCCGTCCGACGATAATCGCTCCGGCTGTGCGGCAGAGGCTGGCCAGTTCATCGAGCGGCTCATCGTCATTTACGGCTTTATCAGATTTCTTATAAATACCAACGAGTATGGCTCGCTGTTTTATTTTCCTTTTTGACGTTTCGTGCAGGAACGATTTCAATCTTTAAATCTTTCTTCTAATAATTTATACAGCGACGAGGCTTCCTTCTTGCTGATATTTCCCCCGGGCAACAATATGACCTCTATTTTTTTATAGAAACGAGGGGTATCGATTTCAATTATTTGGCCAGGCCTTACCTCTCTGGCGGCCTTGGCGATTAAGCTATCGATGAAAACCATTGACGAATCTATGGCCAGAGCGGCCAGAGATCGGCTTTTAAAAATTTTAGCGACAGATAAAAATCTGTCAAGGCGCATTACAACCTCTTGTCGATATACATCCCGGCTGATACCTTGGTGATATATTCCTCAAGCTGTTTTTGGGTTTTCTGCCGACGGGCCATTTCGGCCAACGTATCGTAATCTTCTTTGGGATCGATCGGGCTGCCTACGCGCCGCTCCTCAAGCTTGATAACGTGAAGTCCAAAGTCGCTTGATACGGGCTGGGTAACCTGATTGGTATCCAGATCGGCCAAGGCCTCCTTAAAGCCCGGCATCAGATTGTCGGCGGAGTACCAGCCAAGCTCCCCACCGGAATCGCGAGAATTCTCATCATCCGAGAATTGGTGGGCCAGGTCGGCGAAATTTACGCCGTTTTGAAGCAGATTATAAATACTATCGGCCAAAGCCTTTTTTGCCTGGAGGTCTTCGTCGGATGGTGTCAGACGGATAAGGATATGGCTGACCCGAATCTTGTCCTCTTTTTTGCCAGTGCATTTTATGATATGAAAACCATACTGCGTCCTGACCACATCGGAAATCTGTCCCGGCTGGAGCGCAAAAGCCGCCGTATCAAACTCGGGCACCATCGCGCCCCTGGAAAACCAGCCCAGATCGCCGCCGTCAACAGAGCTGGGATCCTGTGAGTAGCTTTTAGCCAGAGTGGAAAAATCATCGCCAGAAAGGGCTTTGCTGCGGATTAGCTGGGCAAACTGCCGGAGCGAATCTTGCGTAGCCTGACCGGGAGTAGTGCTGATTAGAATATGCGCCAGGCGCACGCCAGCCGGTTTTTCCGGAAGCGAGTCGCGATTAGTTTCGTAGAACTCTTTGACCTCGCCCGACGAGATATGCACCTTCTCGAGTTTCTGTTGAATGAATTTCTCCTTAAGAAGTTGATTTCTAACCTCGTCGCGGTATTGGGCTCGAAGCTCCTTTAGGGTTAGCCCCTCGGCCCGCAGCTGCGCTAAGAAGGCATCTTCGGACGCAAACTGCGCTTTGATGTTTTCGATCTGCGTTGTGAGGGCCGTCTCGATATCTTTGTTAGTAATATTAATAGAGGTGTCGCGCTCGGCCTCCACCAACAGGACTTTATCTTCAATCATCCGATCCAGCATCTGGCTTTGAAGCGTATCTCGAAAGCCGGGACGACTGAGGTCAATCTTGTTTTGGATAGCGTAAAGCTGCAACTGGGCGTCAAGCTCAGATTTCAGGATAATCTGCTTATCCACCACAGCCACTACGCGATCGATCGTTTCGGCGAAAGCAATCGTTGAAAGAAGAAGCGCTAAAATTAGATGCTTAATTTTCATTTTCCTTCCATATCCGGGGCCATTTCCAGGTCGAGGCCGGGGGGAGTGAACTTTTCGATTTTGGCCGCCAATTTAAGAGAATCGATCAGACCCGCGAATGCCTGATTTTGCTTAGCTTTCTTTAGTTCTTCCGATATTTGACTTTTAATTCCCAGGCTATCAGGACTGGAGCCGGCTTTTACAATATCAGTCAGCATGACAATATGGTAGCCATACCTGGATTTAACCGGTTGAGAATAGTCTCCCACCTTAAGCTTCGATGCTGCTTCGGCAAAATTCGAATCGAATTGTGCCGCCTGAGAGATTGTGAAATATCCCATATCTCCGCCCTGAGCGCCGGTTTGTTTATCGAGCGAGTAATCCTGCGCCAACTTGGTGAAATCATCGCCCTTTTTCAATCTGTTATAGATGGCTTGGGCTTCAGGTTCGGTGCCGACCATAATATGGCTGGCACGCAACCTATCTCCTTCAGCTTTGTAAGCGGAATCGATCTCCGCCTGACTCGCAACGGCCTTAATAGTAACTTCACTTTCAATCACGCGTCCGGCGATTGCGTCGTTTTCACGAAAACGCATAATAGCAGCCATCTCCGGGCCTTTGTCGAGTCCCAGCTTTCGTCCCTGTTGAGCCAGAAGCTCGGTATTGATCCAGGTGTCGATCGCATTTTGAAGATCTTTGCCACGCAATTGATCTCTATATTCTGCGGAAAATTGCAGTTTCAGGTCTTCGTATGTTAAAACCTCGCCGTTGACCTTGGCCAGCACGGTGCTACCGGCGGGGATATTCGACGTACTTTCAGTTTTCTGATTTGATCCGCAAGAGATGATAATCAAAAGCGCGGCTCCAATCAGCGTATACAGCCTGTTCATTTAGTTTCCTTTCCTGTTTGGGTGAGTTGACCCATTGTCAGGTTATTTTTGATAAGATCGAGGTCCACGGTGTAATGAGTCTGCTCTTTCCTTTTGTTAGTCCAGTTTTTATAGGCGTCGGCCCGCCATTTGCGCCCGAGCGAATCGATAATATCGGCCCGTACCTGGTCAAGTGTTTTGGGTGTTTTCTTAATCTTGTCGGTAACCATGAATATCCACCAATTATTTTCATATTCGATTGGACCGCCCAGTTGACCCTTTTGCAGGTTTTCGCAAGCCTGGAATATGGCCGTGTATCTGGCGACCGTGAAAAATCCAAGGTCTCCATTGTTTAACGCGGATTGTTTATCGAGCGAATTGCTTTTAGCCAGTTGGCCGATAACCGCTCCTCCTTTTATCCGATTTAGCAGGGCAGTCGCCTCATCTTTGGTTTTCACGGCAATTGCAGAGGCGCGAACTTGATCGGGCAGGAAAAAATCATTTTGGTGTTCATTGTAGTATTTAGCGATGTCGGCTTCTGTAAGGGTATCTATAGTGCTATAGATTTTATCTTTCATTTTCTGATAAAGGTAACTTCCTTTAAGATAATCAAGGCCACTTAAGTAAACCTCGCTCCGATCAAACCCTTCATTTATAGCCTTGCGGATAATGGCTGCCGGGAGAGTCAAGCCCTCCATTATCTCCTCCATGGCAACGCCGTTAGTAATATCTGGCGCGCGTTCCGGTTCGTAATTTTCTCTTATATAGCTGATATAATCGCCAACCTTTGCGCCGCCGCCTTCAAATTTCGCCATATACATATTGAGATCGCTCTCGGAAAGAGATCTGGGGTCCAGATATGCGGAATTTGGAAGACCGGGTTTATAGTTGCCAGAGTTGCGAATCGAATCGGCTTTTTGAATTAACAGGTTGATTACAGGTTGATTAATGGTATAGTGGACTTGGGAGCGGATCTTGTTTGCGAATTCGCGAACCGCCTTTTTTCGCTGATACTGCTTGGTTAATCCTCGATAGAATTCCCTCGATTTTTCCAAATCCGCTTTAGTGTTTTTAATATGGTCGTAGACCTTAATAATCTCCCAATCGGACTTGGTGTGGATGGGACGCGAGAACTCGCCAATTATAAGGTTGAAGGCTATATCGCGGACATCTGGCCCCGTTTTATCATAAGAGCGATACCCCAGGTTTCCACCCTTTTCCGCGCTATATCTTTCCCGGCTGAACTGCCTGGCCAACTGCTCAAAATCGTCTCCCTTTTTCAAGGCCCGAAAAAGACTGTCGGCTTGAGTGGAATCGTAGACCAGGATTATGCCAAGCTCTATCTCGCCGCCATATTTTGCGAAGAAAACGTCCACGTCGCTATCGGTGGTTTTAATTTTATTTACGATAGTATTATCCAGGTAGCTCTGAATTAGGTTTCGCTGCACAACAGCAGTATCAAGCTTCGGTTGGATACCTGCCTCTTGGGCCCCCTTGATTAGAAGAAACCGTTCCAGGGTTTCCTCGACAAAATCCTTTTTAAGATCGAACTCTTGTTGAGCGCTCTCAAATTTTACCGCCGAAAAATGTTTGGCAACATCACCCAGGGTGAGCTTGTTATCGCTTTCCTGAAGGACTACGCGCTTATCGGAAAAACGTGCATCTTCCGCATTTTTAGATGATTTTGAACAACCTAAATTGAGTGCCGGTAGAATAGCCAACAAAACCGTTAACGCATACTTCATAATAAAATAATCCTTGCCAAGTTTTGAACGCCAATATTGCACTTGTACCATATATATTAAATTTACCTCAACCCAGGAGTGCCTGCAAGGTCTTTTTGAGTATTTCCCCGGTATGGTCTTTAAGCTTCACCTGCATCTTAAGCCCATTGAACGATTTAAATTCCATCTTGCTTTGCACTCGCTTATGCCAACCCTCGATTTCGGTTTTGGTAAATTCCCGGTCACCGGGAAATTCAAGGAAAAGCTCGCCATTTTTAAACACCAATCTTTGTACGCCTAACCTGGAGGCCAGGATACGCGCCGCAGCCAGATTGAGCAGATTTTCCAGCGCCTCCGGTAACGGCCCGAACCTGTCGGATAACTCCTCGGCAAACGATCCCAATCGATCGCTCTCCCGGATATCTGAAATGTTGCGGTAAAGCTCAACTCGAAGATTGGGATCATCCACATAAAACTCGGGAATGAAAAGGTCGAGATCGGTTTGCATCTTAAGCTCGATCCGCTCAGGCGCAGGTCCGGTTTGCTTGATTTCGGCAACGGCTTCTTCTAACAGTCGGCAGTAAAGATCGAAGCCTACCTCCTCAATAAAGCCATGCTGCTGCGCCCCCAGGATATTTCCCGCTCCGCGAATCTCCAGATCGCGCAAAGCCAGATGATACCCCGAACCAAGCTCGGTGAATTCCTCGATCGCTCGCAGACGCTTTCTGGCCTTTTCGGTCAGCATCTTAAGCGGAGGAACCAATAGGTAGGCAAAGGCGCGCTTGGTGGAGCGCCCCACCCGCCCTCGAAGCTGATAAAGCTGGGCCAGGCCAAGCTTATCGGCCCGGTTTATGATAATAGTATTTACCGAGGGGATATCCAGGCCCGATTCGATAATGGTTGTGGCCAGGAGAACCTGATACTTTTTCTCCAAAAAATTTAACATAACCCGCTCCAAAGAGCGCTCGACCATCTGGCCATGGCCCACCCCGATCTGCACTGCCGGTAAAAGGCGTTTTAGATAACTGTAAATTGCCTCTATCGATTCCACGCGGTTGTGAACGAAGAAAATCTGGCCGCCGCGGGCCAGTTCGCGCTCCACAGCCTCGAAAAT
>DOTU01000217.1:0-609 GCA_003520965.1 Candidatus Zixiibacteriota bacterium | reverse complement strand
GGCGGGGTGTTGATAACAGACATATCTCGCGCACCAAGCAAAGATAGCTGCAAAGTGCGCGGAATTGGGGTGGCCGTGAGAGTTAACGTATCAACCTGAGTGCGAAGCTTTCTGATTTTCTCTTTGTGGGTGACTCCGAAGCGATGCTCTTCATCCACTACTAATAGCCCCAGGTCTTTAAATTCGATATCTTTTTGCAGCAGCATGTGGGTTCCGATAACAATATCAATCGTGCCGGCTTTGATCCCCTCTTTGACAGCCTTGGCCTCCTTGGGAAGCCGAAAGCGGGAGAGCATATCGATCTTAACCGGAAATCGCGAGAGCCTGTCTCTGAAAGTATTTAGATGCTGCTGAGCCAAAATCGTTGTTGGAACAAGAATCGCTACCTGCTTTCCCGACTCGACAGCCTTGAAAGCGGCCCTGATTGCTACCTCAGTTTTACCGTAACCAACATCGCCGCAGACCAGGCGATCCATAGGTGATGCGCTCTCCATATCGGATTTAATATCGGAGATCGTTTTCTCCTGATCAGGGGTTTCCTCATAGGGGAACGAGGCCTCAAGCTCTCTCATCCACTGCGTATCGGGTTGAAAAGCAAAGCCCGGGAGA
>DOTU01000058.1 GCA_003520965.1 Candidatus Zixiibacteriota bacterium | reverse complement strand
CGTGATTGTCCCAACTTCGCTTCTTGACGACGACTCCCTAAATAATTTCCGGGCCGCCATTTTCAATGCCATGAAAATCATCCGCGTTTACACCAAGCGGATCGGCCATGATGTGGAATATATCGATCCGATTATTCTGCCAATCGGCGGCACAGTCGAGCAAGCCGCGGTTATGCTGCATAAGGATTTCGCCTACAAGCTGCAGTTTGCCAAGGTTTGGGGCAAAGGCAAATTCGAGGGCCAACGCGTGAAAAACAACTACGTTCTATCCGATGGCGATATCATCGAATTTCATATTTGATATATGATTGTGGTTAGATATGCCTCAGGATGGAAGGCTTCCGACATCCTGAGGCACTTTTGATTTCCCTTCTATCCAATTCGGAATAAATTCATTTACAATCTGTATTATCTGTGATAGGTAATCATGAATAAAATGATACAGATATCGAACAAAAAAAGAATTCATTTTGTCGCCGTATTGTTGGCAATGGTATTTGCGTCGTCATGTTATACACAATCTCTAGTGAATAACTTATCAAACGGTATGGTTGTAGACCCATCAGGCAAACCAATTCTCAGGGCTGTCGTCAGCGTCGAGTACAATGGAAATCGTAAGAAATTCACTACCGATAAAAATGGCGTTTTTCGATTTAACGAATCAGCATTTACGCAAGGTGATTTGTCTGTTGAGGCAAATGGGTATTCTAAATTCAGTGCCTGTTTATATGAGCAGTGGAATAATGATCCAGAAGGGTCTTTTGATTACAAATTTACATTGTATCCAGAGTCGGCGTTTCCCGAATCATTATCTGGAATTGGTTCTTTAGAAGGAAGAATATCTGAAATTTCTGGCAATACTTTTCCGGGCATTATCGTGCAGGCAGAGGGAACACAAATAGGCACTACTTGCGATTCAAATGGAAATTATAAAATCCCAAATATCCCAGCCGGAAGATATGAATTTTCGTGTAGAATTGTAGGGTATTCCAAGACAAGTATAAAACCGGTTACAATTTTGCCAAATTTCACAACCAAAATTAATTTCATCATTTTCTGCTGGCCATCAATTGATAGGGATATCGCGAGATAATGATAAGTATTTAGCCCCTTTTTCATTAAAAATCATACTTTTCTTCAAGTTATTAATCATTATATTATTCATAAATAATTTCAACAATTCGGCTTTTGGGGAGATCATGCAAAACCTCGTCGAAAAAATAGCTCAAAAATACGCGGTGGGAGTTGAGAAAGATCATGTCGTCCACGCAGGAGATTACCTGTCTATCAAACCTGCCTACGTAATGACTCACGATAACACCGGCGCAGTGATTCCGAAATTTAAAAGTATCGGAGCGAAAAAGGTCGCCAACCCTCGCCAGCCGGTCTTCACTCTCGATCATGATATCCAGGATCGGGGGGAGAGGAATCTGGAAAAGTACCGCAAGATCGAATCGTTCGCCAAAGAGCATGGAATCGATTTCTATCCCGCCGGACGAGGTATCGGCCATCAGATTATATGCGAGGAGGGGTATGCCTGGCCCGGCACTCTGGTAGTGGCCTCCGATAGCCACTCCAATATGTACGGGGGGCTGGGATGTCTGGGCACTCCCATCGTGCGTACTGACGCCGCCGCTATCTGGGCCACAGGCCGAACCTGGTGGCAGGTGCCGCCTGTAGCCAGAGTCGAACTACGGGGTATGCTTCTGCCCGGCGTGAGCGGTAAGGATGTTATCGTGACCCTCTGCGGCCTGTTCAATAAAGATGAAGTACTGAATCATGCCATCGAATTTTCGGGCGATGGTGTAACCAATCTGAGCATTGATCAGAGGCTGACAATCGCCAATATGACCACCGAATGGGGGGCCTTGGTCGGTATTTTCCCGATCGATGAGGTGACTCTAAATTGGCTTTCTATGCGCAACAAATTTATTCAGGGGCGCGGGCTTGCCGGGGTGCCGTCGGATAGTGACAATAAAGGTGTTCATCCAAGAATTAATGAAAAGCGTCTGGCCGAGCTTAAAAGTAGCGCTTTAAGAGCCGATACTAATGCTCATTATGCCAAAGAGTTATCGCTCGACCTTGCTTCAGTACAACCAAGCATCTCTGGTCCTAATAATGTCAAGACAATGACCCCTGTCAGCGAGATGCGAAACAAGAAAGTCAAGATTCACAAGGCCTATCTGGTCTCATGTGTCAATAGTCGGGTTGACGATTTGGCCCAAGCAGCTGAGGTAGTAAAGGGCAAGCATGTGGCCGACGGTGTGGAGTTTTATATCGCTGCCGCCTCAAGCGAAGTGCAGGCGGAGAGCGAACGTCGCGGTGACTGGCAAACGCTTCTAACTGCCGGAGCGATTGCGCTTCCACCCGGATGCGGGCCATGTATCGGGCTCGGCAAGGGGCTGTTGCAGGACGGCGAGATCGGTATCTCGGCCACCAATCGCAATTTCAAAGGGCGGATGGGCTCGTCCAAAGCGGAGACATATCTGGCCTCACCGGCCGTGGTGGCCGCCTCGGCGATAGCCGGCGTGATTGATCTGCCCGGCGATTTTAGTCCGCTTCCACCAAAGGGGGAAATCCATGTTCGTCCCAAAAACAAATCGGCAGTAACGGCGGTAAAAATTCTCAATGGTTTCCCCGAATCGATTACGGGGGAGATCATCTTCTGCTATCAGGACAATCTCAATACCGATGGTATTTTCCCCGGTAAGTATACCTATATCGATGATTTTACTCCCGCTCAGCAAGCGCAGGTAGTCATGGAAAATTACGATCCTGAATTCGGCAAGATTGTCAAAGAAGGCGATATCCTTATTGGCGGATTTAATTTCGGCACCGGAAGCTCGCGCGAGCAGGCGGCAACGGCCTTGAAGTATCGAGGGATTCGCCTGGTTATCGCTGGCTCATTTTCGGAGACATATAAACGCAACGCGATCAACAACGGATTCCTCGTTATCGAGGCCCCGGAATTAGTGAAAGATTTGAAAGCTAAATTTGGAAGCGCGAAGTTATCGATCAAAACCGGTATTGAGGCCACCGTTGATTTCGCCAAATCGCGAATTGAGGCCGATAATAAAACCTATCCGATCGATCCCGTTGGCGCGGCCGCGCAGGAGTTGGTAATTGTCGGCGGTCTGGAGAATTGGGTAAAGGCCAAGCTGGGATAACCGATCCTTCAATTCAAGATTTATGATTCTTACTTGACGCCACGCGATATTTATCATATTTATGGATAGAATTTATTTTATTCGATAGGATGATAAATGAATAGGAGACAATTAGGTGTCGTCGTACTTATATTATTGTTATCATATTCTTTTACTTTTGCTCAGAAGATCAATTACCCAAAAACAAAAACTGGTAATGTTGTTGATTTCTATCATGGCCAAAAAGTATTTGATCCTTATCGATGGCTGGAGCAGAAGGACTCGCCGGAGGTACAAGCCTGGGCGGATTCTCAGAATAGCCTCCTGCACTCCTACCTTGATTCGATCTCGTTTCGGCCGGCGATCAAAGAGCGCATGACCGAGTTATTTGATTATCCCCTAAATATTTTGCCGGCTCGCAGGGACAATCGATATTTCTATTTCCAAAGGCCAACAGGGAAAAGCCAGGGTATCCTCTTTATGAAAAATTCCATCGACAGCGAGCCAAGCGTGGTAGTTGATCCCAATACAATAAATAGTATCGGCACAACCGCGTTGACGGCCTGGGAAGTCAGCCATGATGCTCGATATCTGGCGTATGCGCTATCTATCGGCGGCAGCGATTGGCAGGAGATTCATTTGCGCGATATAGATGCCTCGTATGATTTCGATGAGGTTCTGAAGGGATGTAAGTTTGTCAATCTCGCCTGGGCTCCAAACGATTCTGGAATTTATTACAACAGATGGCCTGAACCGGGTACAGTCTCCTCGGATGATGAATACAAGCAGAATAAACTCTATTGGCATAAAATTGGTACGCCGCAATCAGCCGATTCCGTGGTTTTTGAAGTTCCCGAGAATGAAGAAGTCAACTTATCCCATTATGTGACACATGATCAGAAATACCTGATGCTCGAAGTTAGAAATCGTTTTGATTATAAGGTTGACCTTTACTATCTCGAATTTGGCAAATCCAATAAGTTTCAACGGGTGATGCACGATGAGCATAGTTATTATACCTATATCGATAATATTGGCTCAACTTTCTTTTTCCATACCGGCCTTAAAGCACCTGGAGGAAAAGTTATATCCATCGATCTTGAAAAGCCGGATCAGAAATATTGGCGGGAAATAATTCCAGCGGGCGATATCGTAATTGATTATGTCGCCCTTGTAAATAACTGTTTTGTAATCGCCTATATGGAGAGCGCCTATCATAAGCTTAAAATACTCGATCTAAAAGGGCAGTTTATAAAAGGATTAGAATTGCCCACTATGGGGATGATTTCCGGTCTTGACGGTAGCCGTGAAGATTCGATATTGTATATGGGATTTGAATCATTTGTTTATCCACCGACAACCTACATCTACAACTTCTACAACGGGGAATTTAAACAGTTTAATAAAAGCAGTTTCGATTTTGATTTCTCGTCTTATGTAACGATTCAAACATTTTATAAATCATTCGGCGGGGTTAAAATACCAATGTTCATAACCTGCAATAAAAACCTCCCTATGGATGGCACCGCCCCCGCCTTACTCTATGGATATGGTGGATTCGGCAGAAGCGAAGTGCCACATTTTTCTCCATCACTTTGTTTCTGGCTTGAAAATGGTGGCATTTACGCAGTAGCGAATATCCGAGGCGGGGGAGAATACGGGCATAACTGGCACTGGGCCGGGTGGGGACCTTATAAGCAGACAAGTTTTGATGATTTCGCCAATGCCGCCAAATGGCTTATAAAAAACCAGATTACAAATGCATCGAAATTGGCGATCATAGGTGGAAGCAACGGCGGGTTGCTTACCGCCGTCTCAGTGGAACAAAATCCCAAACTATTCGGCGCTGTCGTTTGCAAAGTTCCAGTTACCGATATGCTCCGCTTTCCGGAATTTACTGTGGGAAAAATCTGGATTAACGAATATGGCGATCCGGTAAACGATGCCAGTGCATTTAAGCTGTTGCAAAGTTATTCACCTGTTCATAATGTCAGTCATTGGAATAAGTATCCGCCAATATTGGTTACTGCTGGTGAAAACGATGACCGTGTAGCGCCCCTTCACGCCTACAAGTTCATAGCCGCCTTACAGGCCGAGGATGACGGCGAAAACCCAAAGCTTCTTCGTGTGGAAAGCGATGCCGGCCACGGCCAGGGAAAACCATTCGATAAACTTATCGAAGAACAGACAGATGTCTACACATTTATTTTCAAATCTCTGGGGATTACTCCAAATGGCTTTGGGAATAAAGTTGGGAAAAACTAAAAATGCCAATTCCGATCAATCCTAAGGGAGCCGCACCACAGGAGCCGGTAATTGTCGGGGGTCTGAAAAATTGGGTGAAGAATAAAATTATCGATTAGGCGAGGATAATTTGGTATTGGGATTAGCCGCTAATTTGTAGCCTTTTTGATAATCAGAATATTAAGGGGCAGGAATAGTAATTATCCCTGCCCGGCATAAATTACTTGTTTGTTTCAGCTTCTAATCATAGCAACAATCTTCGCCGCTCCAACCGAAAGCAGCAAAAGAAAAATTAACGAGGCAATTATCG
>DOTU01000014.1:6810-7076 GCA_003520965.1 Candidatus Zixiibacteriota bacterium | reverse complement strand
TCCAGATAGAGCACCATGACAATTCCAGTTTCAGTTGCCAATCCAACGAGGGCGATTATCCCGACCCAGGTGGCGGTGGAGAAGTTGTAGCCGAGGAAATACATCAACCAGATAGAACCCACCAGCGCAAACGGTACTGATGCCAAAACGATGAAGGTCTCGGTCAGGTTCCGGAAATTAAAGTAGAGAAGGATGATAATCAGAATCAAGGTAATTGGTACCACGACCTTCATACGCGCGCTCATCTGTTCCAAAAGCTCATACTG
>DOTU01000014.1:545-6543 GCA_003520965.1 Candidatus Zixiibacteriota bacterium | reverse complement strand
GTCCATTTGAGGTAATATCCCGGCGGGATTTTGATTTCGTTGGCCACTACCTTCTTGGCCTCTTTGACATATCCTCCAATATCACGCTTGGCCTGATCCATATCGACATAAACATAACCAACCAACATGCCTGCCTCATCTTTGATCATGGGCGGGCCGGTAGTAATCTTAATCTCCGCAATCTGACCCAAAGGGATACTGGGTCTGTTTTCGGGGATGAAACTTTTCGCGGGGGCTGAGCCTTTAATTATCGATGGTGATTGAGAAGATTGCATTCCTGCTGATGATGGTGAGCTGCCGGACATGTTTTGAGAATCGTTTCCACCTGAGCCGCCACCCATGGGATTCATCTGAGCAAGCTCTGCGCCATCGCTCCAGGGGTTGTAGATTCCATCAAGGTCAGTACTGGCCAGCATGGGCGAAACTTTTCCTATATTTCCCATTTCCATTGGAGATGCGGGCGTATTGGCCCCAGCAGATGCGGGCAAGGTTATGGGAATTTCTTTGAGACGTTTGATATTCTGCCGCAAATCTCGCGGGTAGCGGACGTTTATGGTGAAACGGTTTCTGCCCTCGATGGCAACCTCGATTGGCGTCCCCCCTATGGCGGTCTCGATAACGTCCTGTACGTCCTTCATGGTCAGCCCATAGCGGGCGATAGCTTCACGATTAGGGATGATATCGATAAAATATCCACCGGTGTTGCGCTCAGAGTAAACGCTTCGGGTACTGGGGATTTTCGAAAGTGATTTTTCAAGTTGAGTGCCGATTTTTTCGATTTCATTTAAATCGGAACCAAAAATCTTGATACCGATTGGCGTTCTAATGCCGGTGGAAAGCATATCGATTCTGGTTTTGATTGGCATGGTCCAGGCGTTAGTCCAGCCGGGGAATTTCATGGCGTTATCGAATTTATCCAACAGTTCTTGCCAGGTTATGGTGCGGTCCTCCGGCCAGAATGGATGAAAAATCGGTTTGATAAATCCAGGCGCCCAGCCTGAGTACCAGCGATCAGTATGTATCTTACGCCACTCATTGCGCGGCTTGAGCTGAACCATGGTTTCAAGCATCGAAAGAGGCGCGGGATCGGTCGGGGTATCTGCTTTTCCGGCTTTGCCATAGACAGAAATCACTTCGGGGAAGCTTTTTATCACCCGATCCTGATACTGCATATACTGCCTGGCTTGCTCGACTGAGAAATTAGGAAAGGTAGTTGGCATATAGAGAATATCGCCCTCATTTAAGGGCGGCATGAATTCCGAGCCGATTCTGGGAATCATGGGGATCGAGGCGATAATCGCGGCGAGCCCGATGGCAATGGTAGTTTTTGGATTTCGAAGAGCTACATAAACAAATGGTTTATACATCCTGATCAGGAATTTTGAAATGGGATGTTCCGATTCGTTTTTGATTTTCCCGCGGATTAAGAGAGTCATTAAGGCCGGAACCAAGGTAATCGAAACGATAGCCGCGAAAAACATGGCAAATGTTTTGGTGTAGGCCAGCGGTTTGAAAAGCCGTCCGCCCTGGCCATTGAGAGCGAAAATCGGTAAAAATCCAACTGTGATAATCAGAAGTGAGAAGAATATCGCCGGGCCAACCTCTTTGGCAGCGGCAATGATGACCTCCTTACGGTCCACTCCCGGGGGGGCTTTTTCCAATCGTTTATGAGCGTTTTCCACAAGGACGATGCTGGCGTCAACCATCGCTCCAATCGCAATGGCGATACCTCCCAGGCTCATGATATTGGAGTTGATCTTAAGAAAGTACATCGGGATAAAAGCCAGGCCCACCGCGACAGGCAAGGCGATAATTGGCACGAGAGAACTTCGGAAATGCAGCAGGAAAATAAAGATAATCAGGGCAACAACGATACCTTCCTCAATCAAACTATGCTTGAGGGTATCTATGGCGCGAGTTATAAGGTTGCTTCGATCATATACGGGCTTAAGTTCGATTCCGCTTGGGAAACTCGGCTTCAGCTCAGTTATCTTATCTTTGACCCGCTTGATAACATCGAGAGCGTTTTCACCGTGGCGCATGATGACGATACCGCCGACAGCCTCGCCGACACCGTCAAGCTCGCCCACGCCGCGCCTGATATCGGGTCCGAAACTGATCTTGGCGATATTGCCCAGAAGAATCGGCGTACCGTTCGCTCCGAGGCCGACACCGACCTGGCGCAAGGCCTCGAGGTCGCGTATATATCCTTGTCCGCGCACGTAATACTCGCGGCCGCTCATTTCAATCACACGCCCGCCGACATCGTTGTTGCTGGCGCGGATAGCCCGAGTGACATCGCCAATAGAGATATTATAAGCGCGAAGCCGGTCGGGATCGATCTCTACCTGATACTGCTTCTGATATCCTCCGATGCTGGCCACCTCGGCTACACCAGGAACAGACGAAAGCGCGTAACGCAGGGTGAAATCCTGAAAGGTCCTGATATCGGCAAGGTCATTATGGCCGGATGTATCGGTCAAAGCATATTGATATACCCAACCAATCGAGGTCGCGTCCGGTCCAAGGATTGGAGAAACGCCCTGCGGAAGCTTGCCCTGGAATTGGCTCATATATTCGAGGACACGGCTGCGAGCCCAGTACATATCAGTGCCGTCCTCGAAAATGATATAGACAAACGACATGCCGAACATCGAATAGCCGCGTACGGCGGTAACGTGAGGAGCAGATAGGAGCGCGGAGACAATGGGGTATGTGACCTGGTCTTCGACGAGGTCGGGGCTGCGACCCATCCAATCGGTATATATTATAACCTGCGTATCTGATAGATCAGGTATGGCATCGAGCGCGATACTTTTTATAGAATAATAAGCGCCTAAAATAGCAAAAAGAGTGGCGATGATGACCACAGTTTTATTTCTGGCGCAGAAGTCTATTATGGATTTAATCATTATAAGCCTTAGTAAATACAATTCCGCCAAATGCAGCCAAAAAGTTTCCATACGAGAGTAATCTTAAAGGGATATTCAGATTGCCGCGCGATTTGTTGACACAAATCGCTCTCAATGACAAATTTACATGCTGGTTTGTCAAAACCGCGAAGGGGTTTTGGCCTACAATGGTAATTTCGTTCGGGGGGATTGCTTCGTCGTCCGGCAGCTGCCGGACTCCACGCAATGACTGGATATTAATCATCATCGCGCTGTCCCTTGTTCTGTCTTCGGCATATCGGGCATGTCTGGCATTGTCGACATGCCGGCGACGGCGGCTTTGAGTCGGCTTTCGGAATCGATTAGAAAATTGGCGCTACTGACGACCCTCTCCCCTGCATGAAGCCCGCTCAGGATTTCGGTGTAATCATCGGAGGTGTGGCCGGTTTTAACGAGACGCGGTTCAAAATGAATGCCATCGTGAATGACGAAAACATACTGTTCGTTGCCGCCATCGAGGACAGCATCGCTGGGAACGGAGAGCGTCTGGCCGTTGCCGCTTTCAAGACTTATCTCGGCATACATACCGGGACGGATGCGATTGGAGGGATTATCGAATTCAATTCTAATCTTCAGAGTATGGGTTTGTTCTGAAATTGATGGATAAATATAATTGATTACCCCTTCGAAATCCTCGCCGGAGAAAGCGGTAAGGTGCATTGTGGCGCGCTGACCTACGTGGATGCCAGCAATATCTTGCTCGTAGACATCACCCAAAACCCAGACTTTGCTTAAATCGGCAATAGTAAATAGATTTTGATCGGGGCTAAGATACTGGCCAGGCAGAACATTTTTCACAAGCACATAACCGGAGAAAGGGCTCTTTATCATTAGTTTTTCGCTGGGAGAATCTAATTTTTCAATTTCGTTTATTTGATTTTCAGATAGACCCATCAAGCGCAAACGATCGTTAGCCGACGAATATATTTGGTTTCGCATAATAGTTAAGGACGAATCCGATGAGGTTTCGTTAATAGCATCACGAGCAATGATATAATCCTGCTCGGCTTGATATAATTCCTGACTGTATATTGAAAGCAGCGGCTTTCCGGCCTCGACATACTGACCGGTTTTATCAACATAAAGATCCTGCACCCAGCCATTAACGCGGGTGGTGAGATTTTTAATACGGCTCTCGTCGGAAGTGACAGAGCCAACGATATTTATCGCACCGCCGATATTGCGCTCGGTAACCTCGGCGGTTTTCACACCAATAAGCTGTAATCTCTCAGGCTCAATGGTGACAGGCACCAGTCCCGGAACTGGCGCCTTTCCCATACTTGTATCGTTAGTGTTTGACATATCTATGCCGGGCATGCTTTGAATCTCGCCGCTTTTATCTGGTTCTGCCTTTGGCATCGGCATTGACTTGCTTGTGTCAACGGAAACGGGCTTTAAGAACATACCGCATTTGGGGCAGCGTCCGGGCTTTTCGGAGGTCACTTCAGGGTCCATCGGGCAAGCATAGATAACGGCAGCCTTGTCATCCTTTTGGGATTCCATAGGCATATCTTTGGATATTTTGGCCGGCATCGATGAAGAGTCCGGCATTATCATGGTTGAATCCATGATGATTTGTTTGACAAGATCCATTCCGCACTTGGGGCAGGAACCGGGCTTATCGGAAATGACTTCGGGATGCATGGGACAGGTGTATTGAATGGCATCTACTTTTTCCGATGATTTTGTGATTTTAGTATCTGCTTTGGCTTTGGTCGTTTTGATCTCTTTGCCCGATTTATCGATCGGCACCAGATTCATACCGCAGATTGGGCATTCACCGGGCTGATTTGAAATATAAGTGGGATGCATCGGACAGTGATACTGCACGGTGCTATCGGCGCGCGCTTCCCAGGGGGCAAATCCTATAGATGATAAGATCATCCCAAGCGCGAAAAGGGACATGGCAACGAGGATCACCCAGCGCACAATCGACATAGCATGCGTGAGCGGCGGCGGCGCCTCTTTACCCTCGGGCAATGGCTCGTGCTCGGTAGGATCATAGTTGTTTTCAGACATTTGGTACTCCTTACTACTTATCTGTTGTGTTCAACTCGTCGGGATTCAAAATATATTGACCGGCCTGAACCATGTTTTGCGCCAGCTGATAGGCGATTTGATTGGCGGCCAGGCGATCTCGATAGATATTCATGGCGTAGCTATAAAGGCTGGTAAATGGCACTTTGTTCGAGGCATAACCGGCCATAGCACTTTTGTAAGCATCCTCATCGGCGGGGATTATTCGCTCTTTGTAGAGACTCAAGCTTTGAGTTAGGCGATCTTTTCCGGAAAATAGGGTTTGAAGAGTCGCTTTGGTATCGCGCCAGGCTTGATTTGATTCGGCCTCAGCGCTCAATCTCATGGCGTTCATAGAGGAGGCCATTTTATTCTGCGATTTGAATGAGAATATCGGAAGCGAGATATTAGCCTGGAAACTGATCATATTGTCGCGCTTCGTGACCTGCCCGGTCATCGGATCATACGGTCCGGTTTGCCGGAATCCGTAACTGGCGGCGAGCTCCAACATCGGCCACCGCATTCGTTGCGCGGCGGAGGCAGCGTAAAAATAGCTAACGGATTGGCTTCTGGAACGTTTGAGTGGAGGATAATTATCCCAGGCAACAGCGAGCCAGGCATCCAGGTTTTTCGGAATGGATTCAAATCGGGGCTCGGAAAGCGCAGGAAAAAAGGCTGGCCTCTCCTGACCCATCAGGGCATAAAGCTCATTGAAAGAAGCCTCAATCTCCTGTTGCGAGGAAAGTATATCAGCGTCGAGACGCCACAGGTCGGCCTGAGCGGCAGCAACGTCAGCCTGAGTTGCCAGATCGGTTGAGAGCTTTTTAATCGAGGCTGTAACGATATCGTTCTGAATCGCTCTCTGGGATTTAGTAAAGTTGAGAGCTTGCTGGCGATAGTAAAGGCTCAAGTAAGCGTTACGGGCAGCTGAGGCAAGGTCAAGTTCGATCTGACGGGTATCCTCTCTGGCGATGTCCGCTTGATATTTGGCGGCCTCGCTTTCAAGCCCCTTCTGGCCGGCGTAAGGAATC
>DOTU01000014.1:0-229 GCA_003520965.1 Candidatus Zixiibacteriota bacterium | reverse complement strand
GTGGGCAACCCAGTAACACCCACCATTAACATAGGGTCATCCCAAGCCCCCGCGGGGCCGATTTTTGCCCTGGCAGCCTTTTCCATAAGGCGCATGGCGGCGGCGCGATCATTGTGGGTAACCACATACTTAGCCACCTCGTCCATCCTGAGCGTATCTCCTGAAAACAGTTGGTTTTGCGCAACCGATAGATTCGAGACAAAGGTTAAGGCCAAAATCACGAATACCG
>DOTU01000249.1 GCA_003520965.1 Candidatus Zixiibacteriota bacterium | reverse complement strand
GTCCTGACCCGCGACAAAATAAGATTCAAAAATGAACCCTCGAATCAGCTGTGATTCAAGCGCTTAATCATAACAGGACTGGGGTTTGAACCCAGGAGGCCCTTATCCGCCATAGTTTTACAGACGTGTTACAAAAAATTGAGCCAAATACAAAGGGACGCCAATGACCGCCCTGGAAAATACCTATTGCCACTAAGGGGGCATTAGTGGCAATAAAAAGGGGCCACCCATTTCTGAGCAGCCCTTTCCCCCTTTATCATGATTTTTTAGTCAGAGGTTCGCGTTTTACCTCTTGGTTCTAATACCGGTGTTTTTATCGTTCAATATCTGGATTTGGCGGAGCCAGTAACCTTGCCGGTGGGCAATCGGGACATGCAATTGGACCAGGCCCCCCCTTGAAATACCTGACCATATAAGTTATATCAAGGCCGGTAAATGAGCAAGAGCCGTTAACATCACCGGAGACATACCAGAAATTACCCGAGGTGCACTCGCACAGAAATGGGGGCGGATTCCCTCCCTTAAAATACCTTACGGAATAAGTAACATCCAATCCGGTAAAGCTATTTGAGCCATTGGCATCACCAATAACATAGCTGCATCCTGGTCGCCTGACCAGCAGGCTTGACGGTAATATTAACGACGATCGTCGGGGGTCATTAGATGTAATAAGTATTGGCCCATAGTACAAACCCGGTTCAAGAGTTTGTGAGTTTAGTGTGACTACTATGGTATCGGATTCATCAGATTGGGCATCGCCGGAAAGCGGGTTGACCGTAACCCAGAAGGAATCATTCGCAATAGTATAGTGAAGGGCGGTCTGGCCATAATTCGAAATCAGAAGCGTATCGCTAACCGATTCATCAATCAGAAGAGTATCATCAATGGCTGTACGCGAAAGGCTAATATAGGGTGAGTCGTTGTGGAAAAATATCTTCCCACTAACTATGGTTGGAGCCCATTCATTTGTGCCGGTTGTATCACAGAAAGCGGTAGTTCCGCTTCGGACATGCTCTCCTCCGATAACCTGGGCGGTATCGCCGAATATCGACATCCGGTGTCCCAATATTACAGTAAATGCCGCTATCTGGATATAGGTGCCATTGGTGTTCAGATATGAGCCGTCCGTTGACGTTAATCTCCAATCTAATATCGTCTCTGTGCTATATCCGGGTAGAGGTCGATTCATGCTGGGTTGGGTTACTTCATGACTAGCCCACCCCGAAATAGGATTATTAAGATCAACGCCCAGCCACTGGCTGATGTAGGCGGTGTCAGCTGCGATGGATAAATTGACTCCGGCGATAGCTTCATCAGTTTTAGCCCAGATTGGAATTAAAAGGGTATCACCAGGGGTTGCGATATAAGGAGTGCCATTGAGATTCCCAATGATGATGCTGTCCGGTGCTCCTGGATCGATTCCCAATGGCGGGAGGAACGGATCAGGTTGAGGATGCGGGCAGGTCGGGCAATATTGTAAGTTTGCAGTTCCCTTCCAATAGTTTATCGCCAAATTAAAATCAATTCCATTGGCTATGCAGTTACCATTGAGGTCTCCCGCTGCTTGCCAATAGTGATCGATGCAGAAAGATGAATCAACTGGAGGTCCCCCAAAGAAGGCGTTGGCGCCATATATGATATCTGCTAACGCAGTGGCATCGCCATTACCATTGAAATCGGCAGTTACATATAAAGTGTCCGATGCACGAGGGTCATTCAATAGGAAAATATTTCCCAAGAATGTTGTATCGTGATCTGTCACGGCAATTTCGGTTCGAGTAGAATCAAAATAACCATATTTATGGAAGAGAAGTTCGTAAGTTATATTTAAAGCGAGAGGCCCGCAAATGAAATCACCGTTGATATTCGTTGTTGCATGGCGACTGTGATTTAAAACGGAGACTGAAACGTTCGCGATTGGTATGTTCAGGGTATCAAGCACTGTCCCAGCGATGTAGCCGAAACTGGCGGAAGGAGGCCAGAGCGCACCCAAGTCAGAGGGGCTGTTATCAGGATCAAATATCCCCGGACGACCGGCATCTATACATGGCGAACTGACAAATAGATGGAAATCAAAAGGATCTCCGCCCACAAATTCCGGGTCGGCCTGGATGTTCGTGGGACCCGGTGTACACAAATCGCATATTCCATATATGTTGTCGTAAAAATCGTTGTGATCCAGATTAAGAGTGGAATTGGGAGCTTGATAATTAATCCCAAAATCGTTTGAGGCAATTATGTTATTGTAAACATTGGAGGTATAATTATCACCGTTAGCGTTGACATCGACAAAGATAACACCATTGGGTCCGGGATCGGTATTGTGGTTATTGTAGAAGGTATTGTTAAAGATATTTATCGTGTTGACACCGTCCATATAGATTCCAGGTGTTATTGCCGCAAGATTACCGGCTATTATATTGTGATCGATGGTGCCCTGGCCGTTACTTATACCGATTGCCCCTCCCATATTAGCCACGTTGTTGATAATCCAGTTCCCTCGGATTGTTATATGGCCGCCATGCCAATAGATTCCTGCGCCCCTGGTATTGCTGTGATTGTCCTCAATGATATTATTTAATATTTGGGGGCTGGCGCCGTTAACAAATATTCCCCAGTATCCGCCTTTGATATGGAAACCGATGACCTGCGTTAAAAAAACTTCGCTGTGATCTAAGACGACCAAAGTATCGGTATGATCACCGGGTCCCGTTATGGTAGTTTGCCAAATATCTGTGGTATCTTGAGTGAAAAGATATTGTGAGGCCAATAATATTCTGCGCCCGTTTAGATTTAGCCGCGGTTCCTGATAAATGCCTCGTTCTACCAGCACAGTGTCGCCATCGATACTGGCGTAAATAGCAGCCTGAATCGTTGAATATTCGACGGGCACGTGAATAAGGGTATGATGTGCGCGGAGACTGACATCAAGTATTGTAGTATCGCCTGGTACGATGGGGACATTGGCGCAAGTTGTCTCAACAAAAGCGTCATGGGAAAATTTCAGATTATAAGTACGTCCGCCTATTATGTTGTAAACTAGATAGTATCCCGCCTCGTCAGTGGTATCCAGGTATGGAGTGCCGAAAATAGACACAAATGCTCCGGGAAGAGGAATGGCCAAGCTATCGCGTACCGTTCCAGCGATTGATCCATATGATGACCTTAAAAGCTGCACAAGCCCCAAATCCGTGGTATCATCCGGAACGACGGTAATATCGGTCAGGGTTGTTTCTACCTGGCCCAAGTGCTGGAATAATAGATTATATGTGCTCCCAGCGGGCAAATTGCGTAACATAAATTTCCCAAGCTCGTCGGTCGTATCCTGATACACGGTATAAAGTGCGCTAACCACAGTTCCGGGCAGAGGATTCATAGACGCATCATAAACCTGACCGATAAGATGGCCTGCCGAAGGGCGATAATCGTAATAATTGCCCATATCAGCCCTGGATGCATCAGGATCGAGCGGCGAATTGGGATCACCAGCATTCCTGCAAGGAGAATCGAAAGAGATATTATACAGATAAGGACTGCCTCCCCAAAAAAGAGGATCGACTGAGATAGATCCAATGCCGGGTGACATATCATAATAATTAGTAGAATTGCCCCAAACGTCATTGTAGGTTACAATACAGTCGCTTGAATAAAAATTCCAGATACCGCGCCCGAAGTTTGCCGCAATAATATTATTATAAACGAGCACGTTTTGGGAGATATCTAATGTCAGTGCGGCGGCCTGGTTAAAACCGCTATCGGAGTTAGCTACCATGGTATTATTGAAAAACAGACCGCCGGCGCAATTGACAAACGACACTGCCGCTCCTCTCCACAGGCAGTTGTTGCCAACGAAGAGGTTGTGATCGATCACGGAATTACTTCCACCTAAAATTCTGATTGCCCCGCCATCCTGGGCCATATTGCCGATAAACTGGTTGTCGCGGCAGACCAGCTTCATGCTGTAATTAACAACTGCCCCGCTGGAGTTCGATCTGAAGATATTGTTTAATATATATAAAGAATCTCCACCGTTAGCTGAGATTGCCCCGGTTCTGGTGAATACATTATTTATTATAGTCGCGCTGGCATTGGCAATTTCCACTGCCAGGCCGCCGCCTGTTATGGTGAAACCCTCAACTGTGGCTCGAGGGCTTTCTCCGTGCCAAAGCTTTATAATCGGCCAGTTGGTATAGGGTCCCCGTAACGTAGTTACCTCAGGTCCGCTTTCGCTCTTGAGGAGGATATTTTTGCCCCCGAAATCAATTCGGATATACAAAGTGTAGTCTCCTGGGGCTACCAGTATTGTATCCCCGGTTGAACTTGCATCAACACCTTCCGAAATTAGACTATATTGAGCGGGGACATGAATAACGATGGCAGTTGCCTGAACAGCAAAAATGGCCATCAGAACTAGTGCTAATAAAATCGAGCGAGGCATAAATTAACTCTCCGTTTTTCAAGGTACAAATTGATTTCAAGTATCTGATTAAAGCAGGAGAGCTCATATCCTCTCCCGCACCAACATTCTTTACTATCGGGCGGTATTGGAACCGGCTCAACAAACATCCCTTGAGCCAAAATTGCAGTTACACTATTCAAAGGTGATTAGGCAAATGTTATTGGAATCGTAATTGTTTCAATTCTAAACATCGGATGCCTCCTTGGTTGAGCGGGAATATTTTTACAAAGAGCTCCGCGTTTACTGGGGCTACAAAAGCTGCCAGTATAAATAAAACTGGCGATGTCTCTGTTTGTCAAGGATTATTTCTTCCTCCCACTGGAGAGCAAAAAGGGCATTTCTTTCCGATTAATTTTAGGTTGAACCGCTTGAGAGATTTGATGTCGGATTATATCCGGGGTTCCC
>DOTU01000140.1:3183-11880 GCA_003520965.1 Candidatus Zixiibacteriota bacterium | reverse complement strand
AAATTGGCTGAGTGAAAGCGCATTTGCCTGGGAACAATCCAAGGGTGTGGGCTTAAACTGGTTATGTTCGATAGTTTAGGCCATCTCAAGAGTATGCGCTCCGGAAAAGAATGAAACTGGTTTTGTAAACATATTGTTATAGATAATAAAATAATGGAGGTGACGTGAAACGAAAGTATAAATTAGGGATGCTGGCGGCCGTAATTTTTGTGGTCATGGCGCTATTTGCATATGCGTTTGCCCAGCACCCCAATGATTCAATCTATTCGCTGGTCAAGCTCTCGTCGGATATAGCGTTTAGAATAAATGCCCGCTATGTGGATGATATCAATGTCCAGGATCTGGTTTACTCGGGCATCCACGGCATGCTCGATAAGCTTGATCCGTTTTCCGAATTTCTGGAAAAGACCGATTATGATAATCTTATGGAGATGACCTCGGGGAAGTACTCCGGTCTGGGAATGACTATCTTTCTCAAAGATAACTGGGTAACGGTCATGTCAACTATGGAGGGCACTCCAGCTTATCGCATGGGAATACGTTCGGGCGACCGAATCGTAAAAATCGATAGCCAATCCACCTTGAATATGAGCACCCAATCTGCCTCGAAACTGATGCGTGGCGAGGCCGGGACCAAAGTCTCCTTAGGTATTGTCCGCGAGGGCGTTGCCGAGCCTCTTGATTACACTATGGAACGCGCCGTAATTACCATAAAGACCGTGCCGTTTTCCGGAATAATAAATCAAGATGGCAAAAAAATTGGTTATATCAGGCTTTCGCGTTTCGGGGAAGAGGCCGACAGCGAACTCGAGACCGCCGTAGCCGATATGTCCAAGAAGAATATCGATGGCATTATTTTCGATCTGCGTTCCAATGGCGGCGGGCTTTTAAGTCAGGCAGTAATGGTAGCCAACTATTTTCTGCCCAAAGGCTCAGAGGTCGTTTACACCAAAGGCCGTACGCCAGACCAGAATAACGAGCATTACGCCACCCGCGAACCGATGCTGCCCAAGGTGCCGGTAGCGGTTTTAGTCAACGACATGACTGCCTCGGCTTCTGAAATTGTTGCCGGGGCTATTCAGGATTCCGACCGCGGCGTTCTTATCGGCAATACTACCTTCGGTAAGGGTCTTGTCCAGCAGGTCTATACCTTGACCGAAGGGACCGCGCTCAAGCTCACCACCGCCAAATGGTATGTGCCGTCGGGTCGCTGTATCCAGAAAAGCAGCCGCAATACCCGTCACCCCGAGGCTCTGGCTGACGTTGATAGCAGCGCAGCAGATAGCGCCAAAGTTGACTCGACCAAGATTGAGGTATTCCATACCAAAGGCGGCAGGCTTGTTTACGGCGGCGGAGGAATCACACCGGATATCGTCGTTGAGCCTGAGGAACTTACTCCGATAGAGCTTAATCTTGAGCGGCTCTCGATGTTCTTCGATTATGCCATTCACTATACCAACTCTCACCCCAATCTTAAGGCTGATTTTGAGGTAACCGACGAGATGGTCAATGATTTCCGCGAATTTCTGAAAGAGAAGAAATTCACTTATAAAAACCAGCTTGAGACCCAGCTCGACGCCTTGCAAAAAACCGCCAAGGATAGCAAGAAAGACACTCAAATCACTCCGGAAATCAATAGTCTGAGAGCGGCCATAGAGAAAGATAAGGAATCCGAATTCGTCCAGAGCGCCAACTATATCAAACGCTCCTTGAAGCGTGATATATTAACCCGTCTCTTCAGCGAAAGCGAGGTTTACCAGCAGGTCGTTTTAAGGACCGATCCTTATGTGCTGAAAGCTGTTAGTATTCTTAGTTCTCCCAAAGATTATGCCGGAATATTGGGTGGAGAGAAGAGTAATTAAATCGATTTAATATCGGATTAAATTATAAGCGCCGGTTTCCGCAAGGGAATCGGCGTTTTTTTTATCTATAAACAAGCACAGCTAATTTTTTAGCCAAATTTCGCCTTCCTAACCAAGTAAGAGTAACCGGCCTTTATAACGATTAAGTACTTGACAAAATATAGTAAATATGATAAATATCATCTGTTTGGGAGGGGATGCCCACGTTGTAATAATCATTAGTTTTATTAATGCCCCTTTTCAGTTTGTTGACAAACTGTTTTTTTTCTTGGTTGGCGTAATTCATAGTTTATTTGCCAGCTGCAAATTAATGATCGCTTCGATCGGAGGGGAAACATGATCTCGGTTGAGAAAGCCCTGCAAATCGTATTGGATAACACTCCCGTTCTCGATAAAGTAAAAATCCCCATATTAGAAGCGCGGTCTATGGCCCTGGCCGAAGATATCATCTCATCCGATGATATTCCATCATTTGATATGGCTATGGTTGATGGAATTGCGGTCCGTAACGATGATGTTGCCAAAGCCTCGCCAACCTCTCCGGTTACGTTGAAGCTCGATGGCGAAGTCAAAGTTGGCTATCCATGGAGCGAGATCATGCAGTCCGGCCATGCCTTGAAGATCGCCAGCGGCGCTCCTCTACCGGAGGGAGCCGATACGATAATTCTGTCGGAACATGCTGTGCGCGAATCGGCGGGAAAAGTGAAGATTTACAAAGGGGAAAAGCCGGGGGATAATATCTTTATCAAAGGAAGCGATATCGCCGCCGGGTCGGTGGTTTTGAGCAAAGGGAAGGCCCTGACCGGAACCGATATCGGGGTGTTGGCGGCCATCGGGAAACAAGAAGCGCTCTGCTACCGTCGTCCCAAGGTATCGTTCTTTGCATCGGGTAACGATCTCATTCCACACGATCAGCCTTTGCAGGATGGAAAGATCAGAGCCGGAAATTGTTGCGTAATGCAAAGCCAACTGGCCGACTACGGCGCTGAGCCGATCAATTTGGGCATAATCGGGGCCGATTCGGATGAGATCAAGGCCAGTATCGAAAAGGCAGTTTGCAGCGATATGTTTATCACCTCCGTTGGCTCATCGCTCGAGGATTTCGATTTTATCAAGGGTATCCTGCAGCGGGCGGGTATGGATATGAAGTTTTGGAAAGTAGCCATCAGGCCCGGTAAGCCTCTCATTTTTGGCACTTACAATGGCATTCCCGTTTTCGGATTACCAGGAAACTTTCTCTCATCGATGGTGATACTGGAGGAGTTCGTACGGCCAGCAATTCTTAAAATGCAGGGTAAACGAGATATTCGCCGTGTCGAAGTCGTAGCTAAACTCGAGAAGGATGTTAGGGGCGGCGGCGGAATGACTCATTTTATTCGGGCCGAGGTCAGGCTCAACGATGATGGTTTCCTCGCTAATCCGGCCGGATCCCGGACAACGCCGTCGGTGATGCCATTCTGTACTGCCAATGGATTTATAGTTATTCCGCAGGATATCAACTATATGAACGCTGGAGAAATGGCCAGGGTTCAGATAATATCCGAACCGGCGAATTCGCTATAATTATACTTTATTCGATCCATTCCAATTTTTCTATTTTAGGCTTGTACCCCCGAACCATATTTCCTCAAAGTGGAGACAATAATTCATTTGAAAATTATCAAATCGCAATTATATTTAATTGCTGATAAATGGTAGCCTTTAGGTTGGCGAAATATGGCCGTCGTCAAATTGGGCAATAAATGATATTTGACATTGGATTTACCTGCGCGCACTGCCAGGATTAAGCATTTCCCATAAGCCAGGAGGATGAATGCGAAAGTTGCTAATTGTTTTATTTTTGATGCTCCCGATAACAATCTGGGCATCGAGCGCTCCGCGTATATCAAACGAGTTCACTACAATCAATGCTAAGCGGGCGATCCGTTCGATGACTCCGGGCGAGGGACACATTCAGGCTATGTCGCGCAGTCAGGCGCCTTTTCGGAATCCGCATCTAATGGCCCAGGTGCTCTGGGTGGACCGCCTCCACGAAAATGCGATTGCCGATAATGTCACGGTAACTCCCGATGGATCGGGCGTTTTTGCGGGTTGGTGGCTGAATAATATGCGCTATGCAGCCTATGCGTCGGCAGGTTTGGAGACGCCGGTTTGGAAATATTATCAAGATACTCCCTGGTCTTTGCCGGTGGCATCGTCCAACACTAATTTTGCCGGTACCGGCTCCGAGCTTCCGGCATTTCTTTGGGAGAAAGATTCGCCGCTTTACATAAGGGAGATGGGTGCCGGCCCGGGCAGCAATGGCGCGGGTGTAAAATTTTCCGGCAATGGCGAAATCCTGGCGTCTGTTTTTACACAGGGAGCAAACGACGCGCTATTGATTGTCAGCGATGTTGCGACCGGAGATACGATATATACCCGTCCATTCTATCAGGCGAGAGGTCTGTACGGCATTGATATGGCGCGGGATGGCTCGGTTGCAGTTGTCTCATGTTATGATTCAATCTATGTCTTTGATATCCCCGACGGAAATTACCGTGGCGCTCTGTATAATTATTCCCAGTTGACTGCCAAAGTATCCGGCGATGGCAACAGGATTGCGTCAGGTACATATTCTGGCGACGTTTTCTGTTGGGTTTGGGATGGCGCCATCTATAACATGGCTTGGGCCGGAGCCACAGCCAACGATTGGGTATCGGCTGTCGATATTTCTGACGATGGGACTACTGTAGCTTGCGGTACGCTTGATTTCTTGTCTGGAGGTGGGTATGCCGGAAAATTCATGGAATGGGATTCATCCGGCACTGTGCTTATCGAATATGGCGAATATGGCGATATGGTGGCCTCGGTGGCTCTCTCGGCCGATGGGCAGTATGCCATTGCCGGAAGCTGGGGCACATACGATGCAACATACGGCGATGTGGTGACCTGTTTTATGCGCGGCGTCGATATCCCAATTTTCCAACTGCAAGACGATCTCGATGAACCGGGATCGGTCTTCAGCGTGGCTATAAGCGATAGCGGGCATTATGCCGCGGCTGGCGGTAAAGCAGTGCACGCCAGGACGTTCGGAAATGGGGGAATGCTTTACGCAATTCAAGTGCGCGATCCGTTTACCCATGATGTGGCGGTTTCATCGATTGATTCGCCAGGTGAATTTGCCACACCGGGCTCCAGCATTACGCCGACAGCAACCTTCATCAATGTAGGAACGGCCGTTGCCAACTTCAATGTCTACTGCATGATTACAAATATCGATAGCAGCGAGGTTATTTACGAGGCGTCTTCCGGTGTGGCCAACCTGTCGTCATTTTCGACCGAGCAGGTAACCTTCGCCCCCGATTTCACTGCTCCATCAGATGGCCGTTATCGTGTGTCATTTTTAGCTACAATGGCTGGCGATCAAGATATCTCAAACAATACCCTGGAACTGGTATCGAGAAGCTGGCACGATCTTAAAGGAATATCAATCAGTTCTCCTTTCGATGAATCTACCGTAAATTGGCCTCTTACGCCAATAGCTACTTTTAAGAATACCGGGTCTTATAACGAGTCGGCCGATATCACGCTTTCCATACTCGATTCAACCGATGTTGAGGTTTTCTCAACCATTTACACCCTTTTCGATCTGGCTCCGTACGCCGAGGAATCAATGGAATTTGAAAGCTGGGTTCCGTCGGCAATAGGTAATTATCGTGCGGTTTTCACAGCGGAAGTATCTGGAGATCACACCCCGGATGACAACATTATTTCCAAGAACTTTACAGTAGTCAATGAGATGATGTATGATGACGGGGGAATCGAATCGGCATTCTATGTCGGCGATTATCCGTCAACCACCAATCGAAAGTTCGGGCAGCGTTTCGAGCCGAATATCCCCGCGCCGTTTACCGTAACCAATGTGAGGTTTTTCCTGCCCGCAAACCCGTTTACCGGAACATTCGATTATCTTGGAATCTCAGGGGATATCGATAATCTTCCTGATACAGGAGCCTTCTATCAGACTATCGAAAATCTGGAGCTACCGGAGCCAGGTAATTGGGCAAGTTACGATTTCAATTATACTGCTTCTGACGACAACCCGCTTTGGGTAGTGCTGCATTGGGCTGATGAATCGGCAACCGGGCCATATGTCGGCGCTGATTACACTGCGCCTATTAATCACAATTCATACTGGTATTCTGATGAAAATGCACCCGGCTGGAGTTTGTGGCAGTGGTCCGATTGGATGATTCGGATGACCTTGCAACAACCGACTGGAGTGGAAACTGACATCGTGGCGGGGCTGCCGACTACTATATCTCTTAAGCAGAACTATCCGAATCCGTTTAATCCATCGACAAGGATCGAGTACGCGCTTCCCAACGCTGGTAACGTGAGACTTGAGATATATAACAACCTGGGCCAGAAGATTAAAACGCTGGTCAATTCCTATACCGATGCCGGATATCATTCAGCTATCTGGGACGGGAAAACAGATGCCGGAGCCGGCGTTGCCTCGGGATTGTACTATTATAAACTAACCTGCGGTGATTATCGCATCTCCAAGCGGATGACGATGCTGAAGTAAAAACTGTGTGTTGTCGGGTCCCCGACCCTGACAGCATCATCTTCATAATTAATAGGCCGGACGTCATCGTCCGGCTTTTTTTTGCGTGCCGTCGGGTACCCTCATCAGACGGCCTTAATTTTATGTAATTATCGTGATATTGGGTCTCCGAAACCGACACCCCACAAGTATCTGGTGCGGAGATCTGGCGTTGCAGGTCAAATTGCCATTTTATTCTATCATTTTTCATTGCCAAAATCCCGGTTCTTCCGTATATGTAAACGGGATGGGAATTAATCAGCCGCATTTTAGGCCGACCGGGCGAATCTGGCTCTTTTCAGCGATCGCATTGTTTCTCCTATTATATCCAACCTGTCTTATAGCCCAGGATGAATCGGAACCGCTCATATTAGAGCATGCCGATAAGCTCGAAAGCTCTGGAGGCAATGGCGATATTGTCAACCTCATCGGCCATGTCCATTTTATTCACGATAACGCCAACCTTTACAGCCAGCGGGCCACCTGGTATCGGGCCTCGGGTCTGGTGCAGTTTATTGATTCTGTCCTGGTACAAGAACAGGGGAGACAGATAACCGCGCAAACGATGACTTATTACCGTCGAGACCGACGGGTCACCGCAGTGCATGATGTTGCAGTAATCGACCGGATACAGAATATCGAGCTTCATTGCGAGAGGGCCGATTATTTACGCGATACCAAGCAGCTCGAGGCCACCGGTTCGCCGAAACTGGTGCTGAACCCGGCGGATGATTCTGCCCGCATGGAGATTACCGCCAATAGACTGACATATTTTGGTATTAACGCTCATGGCACCGCCTATGATTCGGTGGTAATTACCAGGCATGATCTGATCGCTCATGCCGGGCAAGCCGAGTTTTTCAAAGAGCCTGAGCGGGCGATTCTTTACCAGAATCCGATTATTACCAACGACCAAAATCAACTTGCCGGGGATACGATTTCGATCTTTACCGAAAATCGCAAGCTAAACAGGGTGCTGGTTCAGGGTCACGCCAAAGCTACCTATAAAACGCTTCCGGATACCTTAATCTCTGAATATACCACTGCCGAGCTTGACGGCCGCCAGCTTGAGGCGTTTTTCAAGAATGATAAAATTGAGATGATGATAACGCGATACAATGCCACCAGCTTATATAAACCGGCGCTCACCGATACTCTGGTACGGGGAACCAACCTGGCTTCGGGCGATTCGATTTCGTTGTATTTCGCCCATGCCACGATCAAGAGAGTCTTTATCTCGGGCGGTGCGCAAGGAAAGTTTTTAGAGCTGAAGCTCGATGACGAGGGCAAAGTATATTTCGATACAACAAACTATTCTGCTGATGAAATTGATTACAGTTTCGATAAAAGCGAGATCGATCTCAATAGAAACGGCCAGATGACTTATAAGGATATGGCCTTGAATGCGGGGCAAATTCGCTACGACACCAAATCGCGGATATTAATCGCCGAAGGGATTCCGGGCGACACGTCGGGTAAACCAATTCAGCCGCCGGCCTTAAAACAAGGCTCAGAAGAGCTTTTTGGCGATAGGATGTCGTATAATATCGATACCAAAAAGGGGCAGGTCAGGATGGCCCGCACCAAATATGATGGCGGTTTCTACTCAGGCAAGGCGCTTAGACAGGCGTCGCGCGATGTGCTCTTTGTTTCGCAGGCAAATTACACATCCTGCGATAAGGAAGAGGACCCGCATTATCATTTTCACAGCGATAAGATGAAGATGATAAACAGAGATAAAGTGGTTGCCAGGCCGGTGATTTTATTTATAGGTGAGCTTCCTGTTTTCGCCTTGCCTTATTATGTTTTCCCAATAAGAAAAGGAAGGCATTCAGGATTTTTGCCTTTCGAACTGGGGAATTTCCAGGGCGGGAATCGCTTTATTCGCAATCTAGGCTATTACTGGGCCGCCTCCGACTACTACGATCTCACGGGAAGTCTCGATTTCTACGAAAATTCCAGAACAATCATAAACGGCAGGCTGCAATATGCCCTGATGTATAAGCTCACGGGAAATGTCTCTATCAATTACGCTAAAGAAAGTACCTGGGATCTTAATAATTTTAAGCAACTTCCAAGTAATCGCTGGCAGGTTAATTTTTCGCACAACCAAACGATAAGCCCAACAGCGAACCTGACGGGATCGGGCACTTTCGTTTCCGATAAAAACTATATTTCACAAAATGTTTACAATCCAGGGGAACGGCTCAACAGGACTGTTTCAGCAGATATGAGTTTCGCCAAGAG